>NZ_MEFH01000139.1:0-7811 GCF_001725095.1 Sphingopyxis sp. SCN 67-31
GGCGCTCGACCGCTTCGAGCTCGAAGGGCTCGGCCACAATATCGATTTCGTCTCGGCGATCATGCAGCACCCGCGCTTCCGCTCGGGCGAGCTGACGACCGGCTTCATCGCCGAGGAATATCCCGAAGGCTTCCACGGCGCGCCGACCGACGAAGCGGTGACGCGCGCGCTCGCCGCGATCGCGGGTTTCATGGCCAGTGCCGAGGCAGACCGCGCGCGGCGCACCGACGGTCAGCTCGGCGACCGGATCGACCCGCCCGCGAAATGGCAGGTGACGATCGACGGCACGAGCCACAAGGTCAAACTCGGCCACAAGCATATCAAGGTCGATGGCGACAAGATCGACATCGCGCTGGAATATACGCCCGGCGACCGGCTGGTGGTGGCCGAGATCGACGGCAGCGAACTGGCGGTGAAGGCCCTGAAGACGCGGACCGGCTGGCGCATGACGACGCGCGGCGCGATCCATAATGTGCGCGTGCTGCCCTGGCACGTCGCGCCGCTCGCGAGCCACATGATCGAAAAGATCCCGCCCGATCTGTCGAAATTCCTCATCTGCCCGATGCCCGGCCTGCTCGTCGCGCTGCATGTCGGCGAAGGCGACAAGGTCGAGGCGGGTCAGCCGCTGGCGACCGTCGAGGCGATGAAGATGGAGAATATCCTTCGCGCCGAAAAATCGGGTGTGGTGAAGACCGTCAACGCCGCGCAGGGCGACAGCCTCGCGGTCGATGCGGTGATCCTGGAGATGGAATGATCCTCAAAATCCGTTTGTGCTGAGCTTGTCGAAGCACGGTCCTTTCTTCTACGGCATGAGAGAAGAACGGCCCTTCGACAAGCTCAGGGCGAACGGAGTTGATTGAATGCATATTAATCACGATGCGGGCGCAGCCGCCGCACCTGAAATCGCCTTCGACGATTTCCTGCGCGTCGATATCCGCATCGGCACGATCGTCGAGGCCGAGCCTTTTCCCGAAGCGCGCAAACCGGCGTTCAAGCTGAAGATCGACTTCGGTCCCGCAATCGGCATCAAGAGGAGCAGCGCACAGATCGTCGCGCGCTATGCGCTCGAGGAATTGCCCGGGCGGCAGGTCGCCGCGGTCGTCAACTTTCCCCCGCGCCAGATCGGCAAATTCATGTCCGAAGTACTGACCTTGGGCTTTGCCGACGAGGCAGGCGAGGTGATCCTCTTCGCCCCCGACCACGCGGTGCCGAACGGGTCGCGGCTGTTCTGAATCGTGATCGGGTTAGGCTGAAACGCCACCGTCCTAATCTCGTCATCCCGGCGAAGGCTGGGATCCCGCCGCCTCTGTCTGACGCATCGGCGAGATCCCGGCCTTCGCCGGGATGACGATTCAGGCAAAAACGATCAGGCTCTAGGCCGCCTCCACTTCCCCCATCAGCCGTTTCGCGAGGAACAGCTTGAACAGGATGAAAGCGACCAGCCCGACCGCGGCGGTCGCGACATGGAACAGCCAGAAGCTGGTCGTCGGCATCGACGAATACCAGGTGCCTACTTCGCCGACGATCTTGTTCGCGCCGAAGAAGGCGAGGTAGTAGATGCCGACAATCGTCGCGTTGAGCGCCTTCGGTGCCAGCTTGGTGAACAGCGCGAGGCTGACGGGCAGGATATGCGCAAAGCCGACGCTGTTGAGCAGATGGAACATCACGGGCCAGAACAGCCCGATCTTGCCGTCGCCCTGCGTTGCCGCCGCCACGACGAGGCAAAGCCCGCCGGCGATGGTGAACACGCTGCCGATGATCATCTTGCCCAGCTCGTCGGGTTCGCGGTGGCGCTTGCCGTACCAGACGTAGAAGGCGGCGACCGCGGCGAGCATCGAAAAGCTCGCCGTCGCGTCGATGGTGATCATCCAGCTCGTCGGCAGCGTCTCGCCAAAGAAGGTGAGCTGGAAATGTTGATCGGCCCAGACCAGATAGGCGTTGAAGATTTCCTGATTGGTGAGCAGCGCGACCGCCATCACCGGCACCAGCGTCAGCACCGCGACGACGCGCAGCCAGTCCTGCCGAGACATCGGTTCGCTCGCTTTCGCAGCCGCGCCTTTCGCGGGCCGATTGTCGGCGGGCAGCCACGGTCCTGCCATGATATAGAGGATCAGGCCGATGACCATCACCACGCCCGCGGTGCCGAAACCCCAGTGCCAGCCGACCTTTTCGCCCAGCGTACCCGAAATCAGCGGCGCCGCGATGACGCTGACGTTGATCGCGATATAGAAGATCTGGAACGCCATCGCGCGCCGCAGATCGCCGGGCTTGTAAAGTTCGCCGACCTGGCTCGCGATATTGCCCTTGAACAGTCCCACGCCGACGATCAGCGCGAGGAGGGCGAAGAGGAAGGCGCCCTCGAACGCCATCAGGAAATGGCCGATCGCCATGATTAGGCCGCCGGCGATCAGCGTCGCGCGCCGCCCGAGCCAGCGGTCGGCGATGAAGCCGCCGGCGATCGGCGTCAGATAGACGAGCGATGTATAATCCCCGAAAATCTTCGACGCGAAGGGTTGGCCGTCGATCCCGCCATACCAGCCGCGCAGCCATTCCAGCCCGAAAACCCCGCTCGCATGTTCGGGCAGCAGCAGATATTTGACCATGTAGAGCACGAGCAGCGTCTGCATCGAATAATAGGAAAAACGCTCGCACCCTTCGACGAAGGCCAGATAGCCCAGGCCCTTGGGATGGCCCAGAAAGGCGCGGTCGGCGCGGTCCATGCCCTCTTCGAAATCCGGCGTCGCCTCGGCAATCGTCATATGGTCACTCCCCGAAATTTCGGGCGACCCTAATGTTGCAAATGAAACTTTCCAGACACAATCGACGAACGGCGGCGGGCGTCGATGCGACTCGTCGTGGTCGGGCCGTCAGCGAATCCGCTGGCCGCCCTTCCATAGCGCGGTGACGCGGCCTTGCACCGGCATGCCGTCGAAGGGGGTGTTGCCCGCCCAGGCGGCCATCCGCTTCGCATCGACCTGCCACGGCGCACCCTCGTTGATCAGGATCAGGTCGGCGTCGGCACCCACCGTCAGTGAGCCCGCGTCGAGCCCGAGCAGCTTCGCCGGCGTCGCGGCGAGCAGGTCGAACAGCCGCGCCGGGGTGACATGACCATCGCGTACGAGCTGCAGTCCCATCGCGAGCAGCGTTTCGGCGCCCGCCATGCCGGGCAGCGCTTCTGCAAAGGGCAGGCGCTTGTCCTCGGGACCGCGGGGATCGTGCCCGGATGCCAGCACGTCGATGGTGCTGTCGGCGATGGCGGAGAGGCACGCGTGGCGGTCGTCCTCGCTGCGCAGCGGCGGCGACAGGCGCGCAAAGGTGCGGAAATCGCCGATCGCCGTGTCCGACAGGAACAGATGCGCGGGCGTGATGCCGCAGGTGACGGGCAGGCCCTTCGCCTTGGCGGCGCGGACAAGGTCGAGCCCGCGCGCGGTGGTGACCTGGCGGAAGTGGATCGGTGCGCCGGTTTCCTCGACGAGCATGAGGTCGCGTGCGATCGCCATCGCTTCCGCGATCGCGGGCGCAGAGGCAAGGCCAAGCCGGGTCGCCATCTCGCCATCGGTCGCAACCGCGCCGGCGGTCAGCCCTTCGTCTTCGGCATGGGCGATAACGGTAAGGCCGAGCGAGGCGGCGTAGGACAGCACGCGGCGCATGACGCCGGCATCGGCGATGCGTGCGCGTCCGGTGGCGACGGCGCGCGCGCCCGCCTGCTGCATCAGGCCGATCTCGGCGAGTTCGGCGCCGGCGAGGCCCTTGGTCGCGGCGGCGATCGGGTGCACCCATAGGTCGGGCTTGCCGCCCTTCGCGGCGCGTTCGACCAGACCCGCGCCGTCGAGCGGGCCGCTGTCGGGCATAAGTGCCGCGCGCGTGATGCCGCCGAAGTGAAAGGCCGGCTTGTCGGTCGCGAAGACGCCGAAATCGATGATGCCGGGGGCGAGCCATTGGCCCTTGGCATCGACTGTGTCGGTGCCCTCCGGCGTGTCCGACGGGTTCAGCGCCGCGATGCGACCGCCTGCCACCAGCAGGCTGCCCGCTTCGCCGCCGAGTAGGCGCGCATTGGCGATCAGGAGGGGCTTCAGTTCCATCCGGGCACCCCCCGCTTGCGGCGCGTCAATATGTCGAGGCAGGCCATGCGGACGGCGACCCCCATTTCGACCTGTTCGGTAATCGTCGAGCGCGCCGGATCGTCGGCGACATTGCTGTCGATCTCGACCCCGCGGTTCATCGGGCCGGGGTGCATGACGATTGCATCGGGCTTCGCCTTGTCCAGCCGCTGCGGCGTCAGGCCGTAGAGCGCGTGATATTCGCGCGCACTCGGCAGATAGGCGCCGTCCATGCGCTCGTTCTGCAGGCGCAGCATCATCACGACATCGGCGCCTTTCAACCCTTCGTCCATGTCGGTGAAGGTCGCGACATGCATCCGTTCCATCGCGGGCGGCGTCAGCGTCGGCGGCGCGACGACGCGCACCTCGTTGCCGAGCAGCGTCAGCGCCAGGATGTTCGAACGCGCGACGCGGCTGTGCAATACGTCGCCGCAGATCGCGATCGTCAGCCCCTCGACCCGTCCGAGCCGGCGGCGGATCGTCAGCGCATCGAGCAGCGCCTGCGTCGGATGTTCGTGGCGCCCGTCGCCCGCGTTGAGCACCGGGCAATCGACCTTGTCGGCGATCAGCCGCACCGCGCCCGACGAAGCGTGGCGGATCACCATTGCGTCGGCGCGCATCGCATTCAGCGTCATCGCCGTGTCGATCAGCGTCTCACCCTTCTTCACGCTCGACTGTGCGGCGTGCATGTTCACGACATCGGCGCCGAGGCGCTTGCCCGCAATCTCGAACGACAGGAGCGTGCGCGTCGAATTTTCGAAGAAGGCGTTGATGATCGTCAGCCCCTTGAGCCGGTCGTCATGCTTCGCCGCGCCGCTGCGATTGAGTTCGACCCACTCTTCGGCGGCGTCGAGGATGTAGGAAATCTCCCACGGGGTGAGCTGGGCGATACCGGTCAGGTGGCGATGGCGAAAGGCATCGCCGCCGGGCGGATAGTCGCTGGCGGGTCGAGGAGTTGCGCTTGTCATTAAAGCCGAGCCTTTAGGTCGCAGCGCGCAAATAGGCAAGCGCCGTGGATACGAACGGACCGAGTTTGCTCTCCGCTTCGGACAGGACGGGATCGAAGAGGCCGAACGCCCACAAGGTCAGGAGTACGACCTCCATCGCGAACAGAAAATGCATATCGTCCGCGAAGGGCTGTTTGCGCGTCTTGTGGCGAACGAGGCGCGAGGCCGCGACGGTCCCGATCGCGCCGCCGATCCTCGCCCAGTCGAGTAGCGTCGCTTCGCGGATGCGCCAAAGCCCTTTGTCGGCGCGCCGCTTGTCGATTACCATCAGCGCAAAAGCGATCAGGTTGGCGGCAATAAGCCAATAGAGAATATAGGCGGTCATTTTCGGCCGTATAACCGCGAAATACCCGCGAAATGTTAAAGTCAGCGCACCAGCGCGTCGATCGCGCCCTGCAGGATGAAGGCGGCGGCCGCGCTGTCGACGCGCTCGGCACGCTTGGCGCGGCTGACGTCGGCGGCGATCATCGCACGCTCCACCGCGGCGGTCGACCAGCGCTCGTCCCACAGCAGCAAGGGTAGCGCGAGCGGCGCGAGATTGCGCGCGAAGGCGCGGGTGCTTTGGGTGCGCGGGCTGTCGCTGCCGTCCATGTTGAGCGGCAGGCCGACGACGATGCCGACCACCGATTGCGCGGCGATCAACGCCTTGAGAGCCTCGAAATCGACCGTGAATTTCTTGCGGACGATCGTCTTGTCAGGCGTCGCGAAGCTCCATCCCGCGTCGCACAGCGCAACACCGATCGTCTTGGTCCCGACATCGAGCCCGACAAGGCGGCCGCCACCGGGCAGGGCGGCGGCGAATTCGGAAGCAGCGGTGGTAATCATCGATCGACCCCTAATCCCAAAGCCTTGTCATTGCGAGCGAAGCGAAGCAATCCAGAGCGGTTTGCGCCTACTCTGGATTGCTTCGCTTCGCTCGCAATGACGATGTTAGGATTTAGAGGTGGGCGTCGTCGTCGCAACCGGCGCTGCGGGGGGCGGCACCGGCGAGGGTTTGCTTTCGAACGCGGCGAGACGCCGCAGCGCATCGGCGCGGACATTCGCCCAGAAGAGGGTGATGTCATAGACATGATAATTGTTGCCGGGCAGCACATAGCCCGCGACGACAAAATGCTGCGCCGCATCGGCATCGCCGATCAGCAGGAAGCCGCGATCGTCGTCGCATTTGGCGCCGACCTTGCCGGTGATGAGGTCGCCCTTGCGGAAGCCATCGGACGGTTTCAGCGTGCCGATGTTCGCCTCCGGTCCGGCGGCGGCATCGGGCGTGCCGGTAAGCGGGTTGGTGCAGAGCATGCGCGTGCCCGCGCGCGGGCGTCCATCGAAGCCGATTGTGCCGTCATAGGCGCCGGTGACCATCGAGGTGTCGGCGGGCTCGGCAAAGCTTGCCCAAGACAGGATGCAGCCCTTTTGATCGGGCGTGTCGCAGGCGGGCAGGCCGAGCGCGGCCAGATCGGTGTCGCGGCTGATCGGCCAGCCGATGACATAGGCGGCCACGATGCGCTTCGCGAGCGGCGTGCCCGCGATGCGGTTCTTGAGCAGCGTCGTCAGATGCAGCGCGCCCTGGCTATGGCCCGCAAGAATGATCGGCTTGTCCTTGGGAATGGCGGCCAGAAAGGCGTCGAACGCCTGTTCGACGTCGCGGTAGGCGGCGTCGATCGCCTTGCCCGCCGTTACGCGGTCTTCGGCGAGGAACGCGCCGAGCGTCGCCTGGCGATAGCGCGGCGCCCATATGGCGCCGGCATCGCCGAATGCACTTGCCATGCCGCGCACGAACAGCGTGGCGCGATAATCGGCGTCGGCATCGCCGAGTGGCGCGTTCCAGCTCGCCTTGCTGTAATAGCTTGTCGGGTGGACGAAAAAGACCGCCGCATCGCCGAGCGGAGCGATCGGTGCCGCTCCCGATGCTTCGGCCGCCTTTGCGGGCGCAATCAGCGGCCGTGCGCCCGGTTCAGGGGCGCTTGCTTCGCCGTCTACCGCTTCGGCGGCGGGCGGACGCCAGGCCGACGGGTCGTCGGGCAGGCCGGGGCGGGCGATCCACATTTTGGGATCGTCATAGGCGTTGGCCGCCACCGCCGCTTGCGGCACGAAATCGCTGCTCGGAACGAAGGCGACCCGCCCGAACTAGCCGGGATTGAGCTGATAGGCAATGCCGACGCCAAGTATCATCAGGATGATTGCGGCGATGAAATAGAGGAATTTGCGGGCCAAGTCAGGGCTCCATGCGGCGGGAGATACGGGTGCGCTATCTGGCTTGCGCCGCGCCATCAAACAAGCCCAGATGTGGGGCATGACCGACAGCATCGCAAGCGGCACCGCGCCCGATTCGCCCGTGCTTTCCACTCGCCTCGACGACAGCGATCCGCCGTGGCCGCAGCGTCCCTGGGTCATGGCGGCGCTCTGCGCGACCGCGGGCCTGCTTTTTCACGCCTGCATCGACCATGACTATGGCGATCCGCTTGACCGCTGGCGGATGGCGCTCGCGACCTTCGTCGCGGTCGCAACGCTGGTGTTCACGCTCGGCATGGAAATCCGCCGCGGGCACTGGGCCGCAGGCTTCGCGCTCCTTTGGGGCGCGATCATGGCGCTGATCGTGTGGAACGGCGCTGGCTATAATTTCGATGCCTCGCCCTTCGAATGGCCTTTCTGGTCGGGATTGCTGGCGGTTCTGGTCGCCACGCCGCTCTTTCAGACACGCCGGGACGTC
>NZ_MEFH01000140.1:0-7778 GCF_001725095.1 Sphingopyxis sp. SCN 67-31
AACCGGCGATCAAAAGACAAAATAATCGCCCCCGCGTTCGCGCGCGCGCTGCCAAGCGGGGCGCGCGTGGCACGCCGCGACGAAGGCGGCGAGGCGCGGATAGCGATCGGCACCGTTCATCGCCGCAACCTCGGCCGGGAAGCTCAGCATGATGTCGGCAGCCGACAGGCGATCGCCGATGAAATGCCCGGCGTCGCCGATCTCGCTTTCGAGATAGGCGAAATGCGCGCCGAGCTGTTCCTCGATCCGCGGTCGCAGCGGCGCCGCAGCATCGCCGAGGCGGGCGACATAGAGATTGAGGAGAACAGGAGTCATCGCCGAACCTTCGGCAAAGTGCAGCAGCTCGAGGTGCCGGACATGATCGTCGGTGCCGCGCGGCGGGACCAGGGCGTCACCGCCATGGCGCTCGCACAGATACTCGACGATCGCGCCCGATTCCTGGATCACCCGTCCATCGTCCTCGAGCAGCGGCGATTTGCCGAGCGGATGGACGGCTTTCAGCTCGGGCGGCGCGAGATTGGTCACGGCGTCGCGCTGATAGTGGCGGATTTCGTATGGAGCGCCGATTTCCTCGAGCAGCCACAATATGCGCTGCGACCGGCTGTTGTTCAGATGGTGGACGATCAAGCTCATCGCATTCTCCTCTTATCCGCGCCAATATCCGTTACGATCGATCAACGCCGCCAGCTCGCGCACCAGCTTGGCGCCGACAATCGCGGTCACGCCGCCGATATCGCGGCCCGGATGATGTTCGACGATGTCCGCGCCGACGATCGGCGCGCGCTGCCGGTGCAGCACCGCGAGCAGTTCGCGCACCGTCAGCCCGCCGGGCTCGGGATGCGCGACGCCGGGCGCCGCCGACGGATCGAGCCCGTCGAGGTCGATCGAGATATAGAGCGGGCCGCTCAGCACCGGCACCGCTTCGGGAACGAAGCCCGCCATCGGGACGATCTCGACGCCGAAGCGATCGGCTTGCGTGGCGCAATGGCGATTCAACGTGCGGATACCGACTTGGACCAACCGCGCGGCATGGCCCGCTTCGCATATCCGGGCAAAGGGCGACGCATGGCTGCGCGGATTGCCGCCGAAGTCGTCGTACAAGTCGGGATGCGCGTCGATGTGCAGGATGTTGAGCGGACCGAAACAAGCGGCGGCGGCTTCGACGAGCGGAAATGTCACCGCATGATCGCCGCCAAGCGCGATGGGAATTTCGCCATCCTCGTGCAGCATCGCGACATGGCGCCGGATCGCGGCATCGTCGTGTTCGACATGCTCGGTCAGCGGCAGGTCGCCATCGTCGGTGAAGGCGATATCCGTGCCGATTTCGGGACCGAGTTCGCTTGCCATATTGCCGCGATCGCTGCGCAGCGCGGCACGGATCGCGGCAGGACCACCCGCCGCGCCGCGTTCGAAACTGCTGTTGACGTCGGTCGGCAAACCGAAAAGGCGGATCGCGGGCATCGAGCCTGTGTAGTCCTTGCCCCTGAACACGCAAGCCGGGATGCGGCACATGCCCCCGCTAGCATGGTCAGCGGCGGCATGGTCAACGGCGGCCGGGCCGACCTGCCAAGAGAGGGGTCGGGCAGATCCAAGGAGGCGTGCCGGAGAGGCACGGGCCCGCCGCCGTTCGCCGGCGAGCCGTATTGCGACGGCTCGCCGGATCCGGATCAGATATCGTCGTCGTCCGCGTCGGGGCCGGTCATCATCTCTTCGGCCACCGCATCGGTGCGGCTGCGGATCGCCTTTTCGAGCCGCTCCATCAGTTCGGGATTTTCGGTCAGGAAATTCTTCGCATTTTCGCGGCCCTGACCGATGCGGATCGAATCATAGCTGAACCAGGCGCCCGATTTTTCGACCAGACCGGCCTTTACCCCGAGGTCGAGGATTTCGCCGATCTTCGAAATGCCCTGCCCGTACATGATGTCGAATTCGACCTGCTTGAACGGGGGCGCGACCTTGTTCTTGACGACTTTGACACGCGTGGTGTTGCCGACGATTTCGTCGCGGTCCTTGATCTGGCCGGTGCGGCGGATATCGAGGCGGACCGAGGCGTAGAATTTGAGCGCATTGCCGCCCGTCGTCGTCTCGGGATTGCCGTACATCACGCCGATCTTCATGCGCAGCTGGTTGATGAAGATCACCATGCAGCGCGAGCGGCTGATCGAGCCGGTGAGTTTGCGCAAGCTCTGCGACATCAGGCGCGCCTGAAGGCCGACATGGCTGTCGCCCATCTCGCCTTCGATTTCGGCGCGCGGGACGAGCGCGGCGACCGAGTCGACGACGAGCACGTCGATCGCATTCGAGCGCACCAGCGTATCGACGATTTCAAGCGCCTGTTCGCCCGTATCGGGCTGCGACACGATCAGCTCGTCAATGTTGACGCCCAGCTTCTTCGCATAGACGGGATCGAGCGCATGTTCGGCGTCGACGAAGGCCGCGGTTCCGCCGGTCTTCTGCGCTTCGGCGATGCAATGCAGCGCAAGGGTGGTCTTGCCCGAGCTTTCGGGACCGTAGATTTCGATGACGCGGCCACGCGGCAAACCGCCGACGCCGAGCGCGATGTCGAGGCCGAGCGACCCGGTCGAGACCGCCTCGACCTGCATCGCTTCCTTCGATCCGAGCTTCATCACCGAGCCCTTGCCGAACGCGCGATCGATCTGCGCGAGTGCGGCGTCGAGCGCCTTCTGCCTGTCTGTGCTGTTCACTGATTTCCCCGATTCGACGAGTGATAATTGTCCGGCCATGACCGTTCCTTTCCAGCTCTAGAGCGAAGGCAGAACCACCGCAACGCCAGAGCTGTGTACGTCATTTGTTCTACCGGAACAAGTGAAGAACAAATATTTTTGCGCGCTATCCGCAAGGCGCGCGCTATTCCGCGAAAAATCCGTCCAGAACGGCCTCGATTTCGGCGATACGGAACGGCTTCGTCACCAGCTTGCGGCTCGCATGCGGCGCGGGAATCACGTCGCCGCCGCCCGAGGTGAAGGCAAAGGGAATCCCCCGCTCCGCCAGCGCGTCGGCGACCGGCCAGCCCTTTTCGTCGCCCAGGTTGATATCGACGAGCGCGCCCGCCACCGGCTGCGACGCGATTGCCGCGAGCGCTTCTTCGTTGGTCGTCGCCTGCGCCGGTTCGGGATAGCCGAGCGCGTCGAACATATCGACGAGCATCATGCCGATCAGGACATCGTCTTCGACAAGCAGGATCAACCGGTCTTCAGCCATGGCCCACCCTGTGCGCCGCATCATCGAGCGCCATCGACACGGCTTCGGCAAGCTGCGCGACCGAGAAGGGCTTGGGCAGGAAGGCGACATCGTCGATGTTGATCGACTGGCGCAATTGCTCCTCGGCATAGCCCGACATGAACAGCACCGGCAGGTTCGCCCGCTTGGCGCGCATGGCACGGACCATCGTCGGCCCGTCCATCGTCGGCATCACAACGTCGCTGATCACCAGGTCAATCTTGTCCATCGCGGCGAAGCGTTCAAGCCCCTCTTCGCCCTGCGACGCGGTGACGACCGTGTAACCCGCGCGGGTCAGCGCCCGTTCGGCGACCGCCCGCACCATATCCTCGTCCTCGACGAGCAGGATGGTGCCGGTGCCCCACTGGCTTTTCTTCGCCTTCGCGGTCGGCGGCGGCGTCGCCGGCACGCCGCTTTCGGCCCGGTGGACCGGCAGGTAGATGGTGAAGTTTGTCCCCGCGCCGGGCTTGCTGTCGGCAAAGATAAAGCCCGCCGACTGCTTGATGATGCCGTAGACCGTCGACAGCCCCAGTCCCGTCCCCTTGCCGACATCCTTGGTCGTAAAAAAGGGTTCGAAGATTTTGGGCAGCACTTCGGCCGGAATGCCGGTGCCCGTATCGCTGACCTTCAGCGCGCTGTAATCGGCGGGCGGCATGAATTCATTGCCCATCTGGCGCACGTCGGCGGCCGAAACGGGATAGGTTTCGATCGTCAGCGTCCCGCCGCCGGGCATCGCGTCGCGCGCATTGACCGCAAGGTTGATGATGACCTGTTCGAGCTGCCCGGGGTCGGCGCGCACCGCACCCAGCCCGCGACCGTGATGCACCGACAATTGCACCGTATCGCCGATCAATCGCTTGAGCAGATGCGATACTTCCGAAATCACGTCGGGAAGCTGCAATATCTGCGGCCGCAACGTCTGCTGGCGCGAAAAGGCGAGCAACTGCCGCGTCAGGCTCGCCGCGCGGTTGGCGTTGCTGCGGATCTGCTGAATATCGTCATAGTCGCTGTCGCCCGGCGTGTGCCGCATCAGCATCAGATCGCAGCTTCCGAGCACCGCGGTCAGGATATTGTTGAAATCATGCGCGACGCCGCCCGCAAGCTGGCCGACTGCCTGCATCTTCGATGCCTGCGCCACCTGCCGCTTGAGGCGCGACTCCTCGCTCGAATCCTTGAGGCTGAGCAGAACCGCCGCCTCGCCCAGCCCGCGCACGCCGACGACGCGCATCGACACCGGCTCGTCGCCTTGTCCGGCCAGCCGGATCGAGAGATCGCCGCCGACCTGTTGCCCGCTGCTGTGACGGCGGATCATGTCGGCGAGTGGCCCCTTGTCCTCGCCGACCACAAGATCGCCGGGGTAGCGCGGCTTCTTGCCATCGGCGACGCCCGCGGCGCGCATGAAAGCGCGGTTCATGTAAAGAAAGCGGCCGTCGCGATCGACGAGCGCAAGCCCGAAGGGCAGCAGCGACAGCAGCGTTTCGATATAGCTTTGCGCGGTGCCGCGATCGGCGGGTCCGATCTCCTCGTCGAGCATGGCGAGCAGCATCGGCCCGTGCGTATCGGCCGGCGTCAGCGGGATTTGCAGCATCCGCACTGGCGTTGCCCGATCGCCCTCACGCGCAAAATAGAGCGCGCCGGCATCATCGAGCCGCAACATACCGGCGACATCGCGCCCCGCATAATGCAGCGCATCCTCCTCGCCGAGCGCGCGCAAAAGAAACGCCTGATTGGCAACGCGCAACCGGCCCTCGGCACTGACCAGCGCCGCCATCACCCCCGCCTGCGCCAGCGTGCGCCCCGCGGGTCCGTCGAGGTGGCGGACGATCTCTCCCGCCAGATCGAGCCGTTCATGGGCCGAAAAGCGCCAGATCAGATAGTCTTCGGCCTGCCCCGATCGCAGCACTTGCGCGCGAAGTTGCAAGGGCCCGACCGCGATTTCGTCGACCCCGCCTTCACCGTCACGCCACGCGGTCCGGCCCGCATTTTTGAGCAGCTCGGCGCCGCGCCCTTCGAGCGGCAGGCCCGGCGGCGTGACGAAGCCGCCCATCCATGTCGCGAACAGGTCGTTCGCACAGACGAGACGTCCGGCCCGGTCGGTGATCGCAATCGCGATATCGTCATGATTGACCGCGGCGCGCAGCATCGACCAATCGGTCGGCGCTGCCTCGCCCACCGCGGCCGCCGGAAAAAGACGCCGCGCGAGGATCATGCCGCCCGCCGCGAGCGCGAGTCCGGCAAGGAAACCGGCGGCAAGCACCGCGTCGCCGGTGGCCCAGAACAACAGCCCGACCGACACCAGCGCGAGACCGCCGAGCAGCGCAAGGTCGATCCGGGAAAGTCCTTGAATTGCAGAAAGCGGACCGGCAGCGCCCACCCCCCTGCTGAAATCGGTATCAGCGGAAGGCAGGCTCTGCGCGGTCAATTCACACTTTCCCAGTCAGCGCATCACCAGATGCGAACACGATCCTTCGGATCCAGATAGAGCTTCTGGCCCGGCTTAACCTGATAGGCCTTATACCAAGGGTCAAGATTGCGCGAGACCCAAGTCCGCTGGATCGAGGGCGAATGCGGATCGGTCGAAATGCGCTGCGACAGATTCTGTTCGCGATAGTTGCGCCGCCATACCTGCGCCCAGCCGAGGAAGAAGCGCTGGTCGCCGGTCAGCCCGTCGATCACCGGCGCCTCCTTGCCGCCCAGCGACGCCTTGTACGCGTCATAGGCGATGTTGAGGCCGGCGAGATCGCCGATATTCTCACCCAGCGTGAAGGTGCCGTCGAGATGCTCGCCCGGCAGCACTTCATAGGCGTCATATTGCGCAACGAGCGCCTTGCTCGCCGCTTCGAACGCCTTCACATCCTCGGGCGTCCACCAGTCGGCGAGCTTGCCGGTTTCGTCATATTTCGAACCCTGGTCGTCGAAATGGTGGCTGATCTCATGGCCGATCACCGCGCCGATGCCGCCATAGTTGATTGCCGGGTCGGCCTTCGGATCGAAGAAGGGCGGCTGCAGGATTGCGGCCGGGAAGACGATCTCGTTCATCCCGAAATTGGCATAGGCATTGACCGTCATCGGGGTCATGCCCCATTCCCAGCGCCGGATCGGACCGCCGAGACGGCTGATATTGTCGTCATGCTGCCACTGGTTGGCGCGCAGCGCGTTGCCGAACAAGTCGTCGGCCCGGATTTCCAGCGATCCATAATCCTTCCAGCGATCGGGATAGCCGATCTTGGTGGTGAAATTGGCCAGCTTCTTCTTCGCCTTCACCTTGGTTTCGGGCTGCATCCACGCAAGATTGTCGATGCGGTGGCCGAGCGCCGCGATGACATTCTTGACCAGCTTGTCCATTTCCGCCTTGGTTTCGGGCGGGAAATATTTCGCGACATAATCCTTGCCGACCGCTTCACCCAGATTGCCCGTGGTGAAATCGACCGCGCGCTTCCAGCGCTCCTGCATCTGCGGCGTTCCCGACAGCGCGGTGCCATAGAAGGAGAAGGCTTCCTGCGCGACCGCATCGGGCAGCACGTCCGAAAAGCCGTCGAGGCTGCGGACGAGCAGCGCGTCGCGCAGCACGCCGATCGGCGCGTCGGCAATCAGCTTCGCCTCGCCGGTGAAGGCGCTCGGCTGCGACACGAGCAGCGCGTCTTCCTTGACGCCGATGCCGCGAACAAAGGTCGTCCAGTCGAAGCCCGGCGCCGCCTTTTCCAGTTCGGCAAGCGTCATCTTGTTATAGACCTTGGTCGCGTCGCTGCTGTCATTCTTGTCCCAATGAACCGTCGCGATCTGCTTTTCGAAGGCATAGATTGCCTGCGCCCGCGCCGCGGCGTCCTGCTCGCCTGCCAGCGTCAGGACATTTTCCAGATGCTTGAGGTAAGCCGCCTGCAGCTTGGCGTTGCGCTCATTGTCCTTCAGGTAGAAGTCGCGATCGGGCATGCCGAGGCCGCCCTGGAACATCGTGTAGATGTAGACGTCGGGATTCTTGTCGTCCTGCCCGACATAGCCGCCGAAGAAATGCGAGACACCGTTGCGGTCGGCTTCGGCGAGCAACGCGGCAAGGCCCGGTTTGTCGACGGCGCGGATCTTCGCAAGCCACGGCTGGATCGGGGCAAGCCCCTTCGCCTCGACCGACGCCGAATCGAGATAGGAGGCATAGGCGCGTCCGATCATGCTGTTCGGATCGCCCTTCGCCGCTTCGAGAATCTCCTGCGTGCGCTTTTGCGACAGATCGGCAAGTGCGGTGAACATGCCATAGTTGGACTTGTCCGCCGGGATCGCGGTGTTCTTGGCCCAGGTGCCATTGGCATAGGCGTAGAAGTCGTTGCCGGGCAGCACGCTCTTGTCCATGCCGGTCGTGTCGAAGCCGAAATCGCCGATTTCGGGCTTGTCGGCCTTGGCCGAGGCGGCAGCCTGCTCCTTGGCCGAAACCGATACCGCCGGCGCCATGCCGAACAGCATCGCGCCCAGCGCGGCGGTCGCCATCAGGCGCGAAGAATGCGTCATACGTGTCATGATTATCCCCAGGTTGACGGGCAGGACATGAT
>NZ_MEFH01000140.1:7812-11172 GCF_001725095.1 Sphingopyxis sp. SCN 67-31
GCGATCAACCGGCCGCCGTGTCGCTCGTCGATGACTCAAGTCGTTGGTCGCGCGCGCGGCGCAATTTGCGCCGCCAGCGCAGGCGGATCCAATTGTCCCAGATCACCGCCGCAAGCAGGAAGCCGACCACCGCGGTGACGACCGAGATCACGAACAGCCCCGCGATCAGAGCCGGCGCAGCGTCGGACAACAGCCACCGCGCCCATTCGCCGACCGATGCGCCCTTGTCGATCATGATCGAGAAGGTCGCGACATTCGCATGCAGCCCGAACAGATCATTGCCGAGCCACACCGCCGCGGCGATCAGCAGCGGCGTCGTCGCGGGGTTGGACAGGAAGGTCATCGCAACGCCGATCGGAATATTGGCACGGAAAGGCAGCGCGAGCAGCGCCACGCCCAGTATCTGCGCGCCGGGAATCAGGAAAAAGATGCCGACGAACAGGCCGAGCGCGGTGCCGCGGCGCACCGAAGTGCGGGTGAAGCGCCACAAATGGCTATGCGCGACGCGATGGGCAAAGGGCTTGACGAACCGGCTTTCGAGCAGCTCCTCACGCGACGGCGAGTGGCGCTTGATCCAGTTCATCACCGCCGCCTTGTCGCGCGGCTTCCCCCCGCTCATCCCCGTTCCTTCATCAATCGCTGCTTGTCGCGCTTCCAGTCGCGTTCCTTGATCGACTCGCGTTTGTCGTGCGCCTTCTTGCCCTTGGCGAGCGCGAGTTCGACCTTCGCGCGCCCGCGTCCGTTGAAATATACGCTCAAGGGCACCAGCGTCATCCCTTGTCGGGCCACCGCCGCATGCAATTTATTGATCTCGCGCGTGTTGAGCAGCAGCTTGCGGGGCCGGCGCGGCTCGTGATTGAAGCGGTTACCGTGGCTGAATTCGGGGATGTTGGCGTTGATCAGCCACACCTCGCCGCCCGCGACTTCGGCATAGCTTTCGGCGATCGTCCCCTCGCCGAAGCGCAGCGATTTCACCTCGGTGCCCTGCAGCGCGATCCCCGCCTCGAACACCTGGTCGATGGCATAGTCGAAGCGCGCGCGCCGGTTTTCGGCGACGACCTTCTTCTTGTCGAATTCGGGGGCGGATTGCGGACGGGCCATGAATGAAGAAAACCTGAAACCTAGAGAACGCCCGCCGAAACCAGTGCGGCATCGACGGCGGCGCGCGATGCAGCGGACGCCGGAATGATAGGTAGGCGCACATCGGGCGAAAACCAGTCGTGCACCCGCGACAGCGCATATTTGACCGGCGCCGGTGACGCGTCGGTGAACATCGCCTTGTGCAGCGGAAACAGCCGATCGTGCAGGACCAGCGCGCGCGCCCAGTCGCCCGCGGCGCAGGCGGCGGCGAAATCGGCGCACAGGCGCGGCGCGACATTGGCGGTGACCGAAATGCAGCCCTGACCGAAATGCAGCCCACCCCGCCCAGAACGGCGTGCGGCA
Organism: Sphingopyxis sp. SCN 67-31; assembly: GCF_001725095.1. Classification (NCBI taxonomy): domain Bacteria; kingdom Pseudomonadati; phylum Pseudomonadota; class Alphaproteobacteria; order Sphingomonadales; family Sphingopyxidaceae; genus Sphingopyxis; species Sphingopyxis sp. SCN 67-31. Next base: position 9,256 of record NZ_MEFH01000140.1, read on the forward strand.
ACCACAAGTCGTCGTTGCCGCTGAGCTGGCAGAAATCGGCGCCCGCCCCCGCCCGGTGCATCGTCACGCGCGCAAGGTCGCCGCTCGCATCCTTGGTTGCGATGACCGTCGGAATTTCGGCGAGTTTGCACATGGTTTCGGCGCTGATGTCGGCGACGGTACGGCCGGGGACATTGTAGACGACGATCGGCAGATCGCTCGCGTCGGCGAGCGCCCTGAAATGGGCGAGCATGCCTTCCTGTGTCGGGCGGTTGTAATAGGGCGCGACGATCAGCGCGGCGCTCGCCCCTGCGGCCTGCGCATGCCGCATGTGGCGGATCGCGGTGGCGGTGTCGTTCGACCCGCAGCCGGCGATCACCGGCACCCGTCCCGCCGCCGCCTCGATGCACGCGTCGATGATGCGATAATGTTCATCGAAGCTCAGCGTCGGGCTCTCGCCGGTCGTACCGCACGGCACGAGCGCGTTCGTCCCCTCTTTGATCTGCCAGTCGACGAGGCGGGCAAAGGCCTGCATATCCAACGCACCGTCGCGAAATGGCGTCACCAAAGCGGGAATCGACCCCGAGAACATGCTCCGCTCCTTTACAAAAAGCCGCTTTCACCGATAGAATCCGGTCAGCGCGCCGCGTCATGAACGCCTATTCAGCGCCCTGCAAGGAGTTTGCCACTAACATGGCCGGCATGTTTTCGCTGCCCCCAATTTCCCGCCTCGCGCTCGCCGCAGCGCTGCTTGTCCCATCGGTCGCCACCGCGAGCGAACTGACGCCCGATCAGATGGCGTGGTATCGCGCCCAGATGGGGCTCGCGTCGGTCTCGACCTCGCCGCCGAGCGCGACCAACACGGTTGGCGACGCGGTGCTCGAATGGCGGCGGCTGACGCAGGACCAGACTGCGTCGTTCGACCGGCTTTCGCGGTTCCTGATGGCCAATCGCGACTGGCCCGATGCCGACAAGATGCGCGTCCGCGCCGAAAAGGCGATCGCGATCGACAGCTTCGATCCCGCGCGCACGCTCGCCTATTTCCAGGCCTTTCCGCCGCGCACGGCGAGCGGCGAACTGCGCATGGCGCTGGCGCTCAATGCGTCGGGCCGCCGCGACGAAGCCTATGCCGCGGTGCGCCGGGCCTGGACCGGCGGCACGCTCGATGAAGCAGAGGTCAGCCGGGTGCTGAGCCTCTTCCCCGGTGCGATCTCGCTCACCGATCATGATGCCCGCATGGACAAGCTGCTGTGGCTGGGCGCGACCGGCCCCGCCTCGCGCCAACTCGCCTTCACCTCGCCCGACCGGCGGCCGATCTTTGCGGCGCGGCTGGCAATGCGCAGCGGCGCGGTCGACGCCGCTATGCAGGCGTCGGCGATCGAAGCGCAATATCCGTCGCTGACCCGCACCGACCCCGGCTATATCGCCGACAAGGCAACTTGGCTGCGCAAGGCGGGCCGCGTCGGCGAAGCGCGCGCGCTGCTCGCGGGGCCGCGCAATCTGGCCTCGGCACCCACCGATGCCGAGGAATGGCTCGAAACCCTGCTCACCAATGCGCGTCAGGCCGACGCCGCGGGCGACAAGACGACCGCCTATAATATCGCGCGGCAGCTTGATGACGCGCTGCCGTCGGGGACGGTCGTGCGCGAACAGCCGCTCGGCGTCCGCGACGATTATACCTCGCTGGCATGGCTCGCAGGCCAGCTCGCCTACAAGAGCCTTGGCCGGCCGGGCGAAGCGGTGCGACTGTTCCGCGCTTATGGCGAAGCCGCACGCTCGGCGCAGACGCGCACCAAGGGCTTTTACTGGGCGGGTCGCGCCGCGCTCGCAGCGGGCGACACGGCTGCGGCCAATGTGCATTTCGCCGACGCTGCCGAACATTATGACCAGTTTTACGGCCAGCTCTCGCTCGAACGGCTCGGCCGTCGCCAGCCCAAG
>NZ_MEFH01000141.1:0-7692 GCF_001725095.1 Sphingopyxis sp. SCN 67-31
CCCGCCATGCGCGGGGTCGAGGTGAAGTCGATCGTCAGCCCCTTCGCGCCGTCGGCGATCACGACATCGCCGTACCACGGATCGCGATAGCGCCCCGCATAGCCCGCGGGCTTCAGCGACGGGCCGACCTTCGCCGGCGATGCCTTCGCCTGTTTCAGATATTCGACGCCGCCCGCCAGCCGCGCTTCGAACCAGTCCTGCCATTTCGTCGTCCAGCCATAATCGGGCTGATCCAGATAATGGTCGAGCAGTTCGTAGGTCAGCCCCAGGATCATTCCGCTGTCCTCGCTGTTCATCATGATCGCAAAGCCGACATTCTTGTCGGGAATCATCACGACGCGCGTGATCGAACCGAACACGCCGCCGCTGTGCTGGATGATGCGGTGGCCGCGATAATCCTGCACCTGCCAGCCGAGCGCATAGGCCTGCTGCATCGGCTGCGCGGGTTTCAGGCTGTCGGGCAGTTCGGTGATCGGCATCGGCGTCACCGGGGTCCACATCTGCTTCGCCTGTTCCTCGCTGAACAGCCGTCCGCCGCCAGGCAGCGCGCCATGCGCAAGCTGGATCTTCAGCCACGCCGCCATATCGTCGGCGCTCAGCGCCAGCCCGCCCGCCGGCGCCCCGTTGCGACCCAACTCGTCGCGCTCGTCGAGCGCCTGCTGCGGCCCCAACCCGCGCAGCGCCCCCGACAGGCGCGCATGCGGCCACGAGCGGTTGGGGATACGGAAGCGATCTTCGCTGTCGCTCGTCGCATTCTTCATGCCGCCGGCGCGCAGCACATGCTCGCGGATGAAATCCTCCCAGCGCTGGCCGGTCACCTCCTCGATCAACTGGCCCGCAACGGCATAGAGGATATTGTCATAGGCATAGGCCGAGCGGAAACTCGTCTTGGGCTTGAGAAAGGCGACGCGCTCGACCGTCTGCTTGCGCGTCAGATAGGTGCGCGGCACGAACATCAGGTCGCCCTGCCCCAGCCCCAGTCCGCTCCGGTGGACGAGCAGGTCGCGGATCGTGATCTCGCGCGTGACCCACGGGTCGTACATGCGGAACCACGGCATATGCTTGATAACCGGATCGTCCCACGCGATCTTGCCCTGATCGACAAGCACCGCCAGCGCGGCGGCGGTCATCGCCTTGCCGGTCGATCCCGTCTGAAAGATGGTTTCGGCGTCGACCGGCGCGCTCTCGCCCAGCTTTCGCACGCCCCAGCCGCGCGCCAGCGTCGTCCGGCCGTCCTCGACGATCGCGATCGACACGCCGACCGCGCCGATCTTCTGGCGCAGCGCCTCGACGCTGTCGCCGATGTCGGCGGGCGGCTCGGCCCAGGCGGGCACCGAAAGGGCGAGCATCAGCGATGCCGCCAGCAGACGCGCGGATTTCATGGACGAACCTCCTGCATGGACGAGGGGCCCCGCTTGACGAGGCGATAGGTGCCGATCCCCAGCAGCGGGACGACGTAAACGGCCAGGAACAGCCAGGCGAGGATGCGGTATCCGCTCGCGATCAGGTCGACGAGGCCGACGCGCGCCGCGACGAACATGCAACCCGCCAGGATCGCCGCGCCGATCAGCGCGCGTCCCGCGGTGCCGGGCGCCGCGCGACCGCGCGCCTCGAACGCGCCCGCGATCCGTTCGTTGATCGCATGGATCGCCCCCACCCCGCTTTCGAGCAGCGCGGTGAAGATCATCAGCTGGAACAGCAGATGAAAGCCCGGCACCGCCATCTGCCGCAAAAGAAAGTCGGAGGGCAGCGTCTCGTCGCCGATGCCGGGATAAAAGGCCATCATCGCCACGAAGAACAGGATCGCGGGCAACATGGTCAGCGGCCCGGCGATCGCGCCCGCGATCAGCGCGTCGCGGCGGCTCGTCAGGTGGCGCAGCACCGGCAGCACGACGACCGCCCCGACGATGTTATAGCTCGCATAGGTGATGCCGCCCGCCATCCACCCGTCCGCCGGCGGTCCGGCCGCGGCGAAACCCGCGCCGATACGGTCGCCGAAGCGGGTCAGCGCAAAGAAGAGGAACAGCGCATAGACCGCATAGATCAGCATCGAGGCATATTTGAACAGGCGCTCGACCCCCGCTTCGCCGAACGCGGTCGCGAACAGGATCGCGGCGGCCAGCACCACCGCCCCCATCAGTTCGGGCCAGCCGAAGGTCGCCGCCCCAATCGCGCCGGCGGCGGCGCCGAACACCGCGAGGATCAGCACGACGAAGATCAGATAGGCCGCCTCGAACAGCACCCAGCCGGGGCCGAGCAATTGCTGGAAGAAGCTGCGATAGTCATAGGCGTGCAATTGCCGCGCGAGCGCGAAGGTCAGCGCCGCGACGACGCTCCAGATCAGCGTCGCGAGCAGCATCCCGGCAAGCCCGCCCCACGGTCCGGCCGGCACGAAATATTCGGCCAGTTCGCGGCCCGTCGCATAGCCGCCGCCGATGATGACCGCCTTCAGTGCGAAACCGGGCAGCAGAAAGCGCTGAAACCAGCTCCCTCCGCTGCCCGCCTCGCCCACCATCACGCGAGACAGTTTTCGACGAGCGCCGCGAACGCCGCGCCGCCGCGGATCGGATCGGCGACCGGCAGGCCCAGCCGCGCCGCCTCCGCCGCCATCAGTGCCGCGGCCGCATCGGCATCATAGCTCGAGGTGTTGAGGCTGACGCCGCCGCAGCGGATCGCAGGATTGGTGCGGCTGCCGAGCCGGATCGTCAGGTCGATCACCTCCTCGATGCTCGGCAGGGCAAAGCTTTCCATGCCCAGGATCACCGTGCGCGTCGGATCGTGGCAGACGACGAACACGTCGGGCTGGCTGCCGTGGAGCAGGCCGAGCGATACCGCGGCATAGGCAGGGTTGAAGATCGACCCCTGCCCCTCGATCAGATCCCAGTGATCAGCGGGCGCGTCGGGGCTCAGTATTTCGGCGGCGCCCGCTTCGAAATCCGACACCACCGCATCCATCGGCATCCCGCCGCCCGCGATCATGATCCCCGTCTGCCCGGTGGCACGGAAATCGGCGTCGATCCCGCGCTCGGCAAAGGCGCGGTGCAGCGCCAGCGCGGTATATTTCTTGCCCAAGGCGCAATCGGTGCCGACGGTCAGCAGCCGCTTGCCGCTGCGCTTGCGGCCGTTGCCGATCGGAATCGAAGGCGGCGGGGTGCGAACGTCGATCAGCCGCTGGCCGGTGCGCCGCGCCGCATCGGCGAGCGCGGGGATGCTCGTCAGCCGGACGTGAAGCCCGCTCACGATGTCGAGCCCCGCCTCCATCGCCTCGACGAGCACCGCGACCCAGCTGTCGCCGATGATGCCGCCCTGATTGGCGACGCCGATGACCAGCGAACGCGCGCCCGCCGCCCGCGCCTCGGCCGGCGACAGGCGCGACAGGCCGGTGGTGACGGTGCAGCCGCCGATCGCCCATTCGCCGACGCAGCGGTCGGCGGCCCAGTCGGCAAGGCCAAAGGCGGTCTTGGCATAGCCCGCCTCGGTCGTGTCGCCCAGAAAGAGCAGATAGGGCTGCGGGAGGGTGAGCTGGCTGTCCAGCCGGCCCGTCGGCGCGTTCATCGCTGTCACTCCGCTTTCGTTCAAAAGGCCATGTCGATCGCGACGCCGATTGTGCGCGGCTGCAACGGCGAGATCGACAGGAAGCTCGGCTGGTTCAACCCGTCCGCCATCGTCGAGCGCGCCATCTCGCCCTTGTTGTCGAACAGGTTACGCGCATAGGCGCGCAGCGTCCAATGGCCGTCCCACGTCACCGACGCATTCAGATCGACCGAGGTATAGGGCTCGGCGCGCGCGGTCAGCGGATCGCTTTCGACCAGCGACAGGCGGCTGCTCGCGTGGCGGATGCCGGCGCCGAAGCTGCCCTTGGCGTTGCCGCCCAGCGCAAAGTCGTAGTCGGCGCGCAGCGCGCCGCTGAACTTCGGCACCGCGGGCAAACGGTCGCCCTTCGCCCCGCTGATTTCGGGGACATCCTCGCTCAGCGAGGCGTCGGTGTAGCTGCCGGTCGCGCTGATCGTCAGGCCGGGCGCGGGGCGAAAGGCGATGCTACCTTCGAAACCCTTGCTCGTTGCCTTGCCGCCGTTGGCGCCGCCATTGACCCCGCCGAACGAGCGGACGACCTGAATGTCCGTCCAGTCCATCCAGAAAGCGGCAACGTCGACCGTTACCATCCGATCGGCCAGATCGGCCTTCAGCCCGACCTCATAGTTGGTCATGCGGTCGGCGGAAACCGTCGGCGGCACATTGGGAACGATGACGTTCGGGCCGCCCGGACGATAGCCGGTGGCGACGCGGCCATAGAGCATCGCATCCTTGTTGATGTGAAATTGCGGGCTGACCGAAAAGGTCCAGACGCTCTCCGCCGAGCTTCCCGGATCGTCGGCCTGGGGCACGATCGCGCCCGAGCTGATCTGGCGGAACGTCTGCTTGTTGCGCGCCCAGCGCAGCCCGCCGGTCACGTCGAACTGTTCCGCGAGTTTCAGCGTCGCATTGCCGAAGATCGCATATTCCTTGTAGGTCGCGGGCAGCCCGACGATCGCCAGCGGATCGAGCCCGGCGATAGGATCGCCGCTCATGTCATAGGACCGCACAAGCTGCGCGTTGCTCGTCTTCTCGTCGGTGAAAAAGCCGCCGATCATCCATTCGAACCGCCCGCCGCTTGGCGAGGTCAGCCGGACTTCCTGTGTCCATTTCTTGAGCCCGAGGTCGAGGTAAAAGGGCGTGATGCCGGGATCGACCGCGCCATCGGTCAACAGCGGAAAGAGCACGCCGAAGGCATAGCTCGCATCCTGCACCTGACGGCTCTTCGTCTTGCTGTAGGTGGTCGCAGAGGTCAGCGTTGCCGCGCCGAAATCATAATCGATCGTCGCCGAATAATAATCGAGCGAGATATCATAGGATTCGGGGACATAATTGTTGAACGAATGGCCGTTGCCGAGCCGGTTGCCCGCAAGGTCTGCGGCATAGAGGCCATTGCCGTCCGAATTGAGCGACTGCCAAATGCCCGCCAGCTTGACGCTCAATTGCGGCGTCGGTTGCCACAGCAGCGCCGCGCGGCCGCCGCGCTGTTCGAAATCATTCTGATCGGTCAGCCCGGCATTGTTGACGCTGTCGACCCAGCCCGGGCTCTTGCGCCAAGCGAAACTGCCGCTGATCGCCAGCGTGTCCTGCGCGATCGGGACATTGACATAGGTTTGCGCGCCCCAGCCGAGACCGCCTGCATCCTTGATCGAAAAGCCCTCGAGTCCGGCGCGAACGCGGAATTCATGCGTGTCGGGCTGCACCGTGACATATTTGACAAGGCCGCCGATCGAACTCGCGCCATACAGGGTACCCTGCGGCCCCTTCAGCACTTCGACGCGGTCGAGGTCATAGGGCATCAGGTCGATGGTGAAGGCGCCCGAGCGATTGTAGATCGCGCTCGATCCGACCGGCGCATCGTCGAGGTAGATGCCGACCGTCTGCGCGGCGCTCAGCGGTGCGACGCCGCGCAGCGTGATCGTCGTCTGCCCCGGCGTGCCGCCGTTGCTCACGTTCATGCCGGGAACATAGCCGGCATAATCGACGAGCGAGGCCGAACCCTGCTGCTGGATATCCTCACCGCCGACGACGCTGATCGAAATCGGCACGTCCTGCACATTCTGCACGCGCTTCTGAGCGGTGACGACGATCTCGCCGCTATATTCCGCGCCGCCCGCTTCCTGCGCCTGCACCGGCATCGCCACCGCGAGCGCCACGATGCTGCTTGCAATCCAAAGACCCTGTTTCATCGCCTTACCCCCACACTTGCGCGAGCAGGCGGCGGAAATTGCCCCCCAGCACCGCGCGGATGTTATCGTCCGAATAGCCGCGACGGATCAGTTCCTCGGTCAGGTCGAAGACCTTGAGCGGGTGGTCGAAACCGTCGATGTCGATCTTGTCGCGAAAGGCATAGCTATCCTTGTAGCTTGCCTTCAGCGCCGCATATTCCTCCGGCGCCATGTCGTCATAGCCGTTGAGGTCGGCGTCGGACCCGATGCCAACGTGCTCGATCCCGACCAGCTTGGCGACATGGTCGATATGATCGGCCATATGGCCGACATTGGTAGGGTCGCTCGCGCGGACGAACATCCGTACCCCGGTGATCCCCATGACCCCGCCCTTGGCGGCGAGCGCCTTGATCGCCTCGTCGGTCTTGACCCGCGGATGATCGACCAGCGCGCGCGCATTGCTGTGGGTAATCGCGATCGGCCCCTTGGCGAGCGCGATCGCGTCGAGCGTGGTGCGGTCGCCGCAATGCGATACGTCGATCAGCATCTTCGCCTGTTCCATCGCGTCGATGATCGCCGCGCCATAGTCGCTGACCCCGCCGTCGACCCGGTCGGTGCTGCCCGACCCGATGCGGTTCTGGCTGTTGTAGGTCAGTTGCGCGCAGCGCAGGCCCAGCCGGCGAAATACCGCGACATCCTCGACGCTGTCGAACTGGTCGGCATTCTGGATGCCCATGATGACCGCGCATTTGCGCATCGCCTTTGCGCTGTCGAGGTCATCGACGGTGTCCACGAGCGAAAAGACATGGCCGTTGCGCCCGACGAAGCCCTGCCACCCCGCCATATATTCCATCGCCTGCGCCCGCGCATCGGGACCGCCAAGGCCGAAGCTGTTGTGAAAGCCGGTGATGCCGCTCGCCCGAAACTCCGCCGCCTCGGCATCGCTGAGGCGGTGCGCGATATAATCGGGGGCCATCGTGATCTTGAGCGGCGCGAGCATGTCGATCACCAGCGAGGCGGCAACCAGATCGACCGCGCGCTTCGAATAGCTGCGCGCCGGCGCCGCCGCGAAGGCATAGGCACCGCGCCCGATCATCGGCGCTGCGATCGTCGCAGACAAGGCTGTCCCGACCGCGCCCGCCACAAAGGCGCGGCGCGTCGCCGGGAATGACGCGGTCATTCCACCCTCCACCTCAAGAAAATTTCATTTTCAAGACTATTGTCCTAATCAGAAAATTGTCAACCCATTTAGGACAGGAAAATTATATCAGCCGCCACCCCACAGGCTCGGCGGACAATGGATCATGCCGTCGCGATAGGTGACGCCGGGCTCGCGGTCGCGCGCGAGGAAGGTCGGTCCGTCGAGGTCGACGATGTCGCAGAGCTGCCCCACGAGGTAGGATGGCGCCATCGACAGGCTGGTGCCCATCATATTGCCGACCATCACGTCGAGCCCCAACCGCCGCGCCTGCCGCGCGATCGCCAGCCCCTCGGTCAGCCCGCCGCACTTGTCGAGCTTGATATTGACGACGTCGAAGCGCCCGACGAGCGATGCGGTGTCGGCGAGCGACAGCGCGCTTTCGTCGGCAACGAAGGGCAAGGGCCGCTTGACCCCGTCGAGGTCGGCCTCGCGCCCGCGCCGCAGCGGCTGTTCGAGCTGCGCAATGCGGTGCGCGACGAGCAGCGGCAACAGATCGCCCAGCGTGGCGCGGTCATAACCCTGATTGGCATCGACGCCGATCCACGCATGCGGACGCGCCGCGCGGATCGCGGCGATGCGCGCCGCATCGAGGTCGACCTCGCCCGTCAGCTTCACCTTCACCGGCGCGTGCGGGTCGATCGCCAGCGCGGCGGCCGCCATCGCTTCGGGGCTGTCGGCGCCGAGCGTCAGCGTCGAGCGCAGCGCGCGCGGCGGGTCGAGCCCGGCCAGTTCCCAGACGGGCTTGCCCGC
>NZ_MEFH01000142.1:0-7693 GCF_001725095.1 Sphingopyxis sp. SCN 67-31
GACCAGCGGATCACCAGATCGCCGCCGGGCAGCGACACGGTGACGGGCGATTTGACGATGCCGGCGCGGATGGCGGCGACCGCGGTCGCGCACGCGCCCGTGCCGCACGCCTGCGTCAGCCCGACGCCGCGTTCCCAGACGCGAAGCTGAAGCTGATTTTCGCCGTCGAGGCTCGCGACATTGACGTTGACCCGCTCGGGAAACAGGGGGTCGGTCTCGATCCGCGGGCCCAGGTCGCCCAGTGCGACCGCATCGGCTTCGGGGACGAAGAAAATGATGTGCGGATTGCCGACATTGACCGCTGCGCCATGTTCCAGTTCGTCCCAAGCGACGGGCATGTCGCGGGTGTCCATCGGCATGGCGAGCGGAATATGCTCCCAGTCGAAGACGGGCTCACCCAGCACGACTTCTGCGCCGCCGTCGGCGGGGGTCACGCGCAGCATCCCGCCCAGCGTTTCGATGACTGCGGGCTTGCCGATCAGCGTGGCGACGCAGCGCGTCGCATTGCCGCAGGCCTCGACCTCGCTGCCGTCGGCGTTGAAGATACGCATTTTGACGTCGGCCTTCGACGACGGTTCGAGCAGGATAAGCTGGTCGCAGCCGATGCCGTGGCGGCGATCGGCAATCGCATGCGCCCGCGCCGGCGTCATCTCGACGCTGTTCGCGCGCGCATCGATCACGACGAAGTCGTTGCCGAGGCCGTGCATCTTGGTGAAGCGGTCCGCCATAGTCCGCGCATGTAAGGGCGCCGACGGGCGAAGTCTAGCGATGTGGCGGCGTCAGGCCGTCTTGCGCAGCACTTCCTCGTCGCCGGCGGGCGGCGGCGTTTGCGGCAGCGCGGGCGCGCGGAGCAGGCCGCGGTCGGCAAGCAGGCGCGCCGTGTCGTCGGCGGACGCGGCGCGACCGAAGAACCAGCCTTGGCCCTTCGCGCAGCCGAGCCGCGTCAGTTCGATGGCGGTTACTTCGTCTTCGACGCCTTCGGCAGTGATCGGCATGGCGAGGCTTTCGCCGAGGCGCACAATTGCCACCACAATCGCCTGCGCATCGGGGCTGCCGCGCATCGCGGCGACGAAGCTGCGGTCGATCTTGATGCGGTCGAAGGGCAGCGCACGCAGGTGCGACAAGGAACTATAGCCGGTGCCGAAATCGTCGAGGCTGAGCGACACGCCCTGATTCTTGAGGCTGGTGACGATCGAGCGGACGAGCGGCAGATTTTCGAACAGCGAGCTTTCGGTAATCTCGACCTCGAGCTGGCTGGCGGGGTAGCCCGTTTCGACCAGCAGCTTGGTGAGCTTCTGGCTGAACCAGGGGTCCTTGAGTTGTTGCGGCGAAATATTGACCGCGAGAATGATCGACGGATCCCAGCCTTTGGCGATTTCCATCGCGCGGCGGATGACCAGCAGGGACAATTCGCCGATCAGCCCGCTTTCCTCGGCGATCGGAATGAATCGTTCGGGCGGGATCATGCCATATTCGGGCGAGTCCCAGCGCATCAGCATTTCGAAGCCGACAAGGCGGCCGGTCGCGATGTCGACCTGCGGTTCGAAAAAGGGAATGAACTCGCCGCGCGGCATGCCTTCGCGGATGCCGTTTTCGATCTGGTTGCGGACCTGGACCGCCATTTCCATGCCCTGCTCGAACCAGCAATAGCGGTTCCGACCCTCGTCCTTGCAGTGATACATCGCGATGTCGGCCTGGCGGATCATGGTTTCCATCGTCATGCTCGCATCATTGGCGAGCGCGATGCCGAGCGAGGCGCCGATGCGGATATGCTGCGCATCGTGGGCGACCGAATCCTCGAGCGACGAAACCAGTGCCGCGGCGAGCGCGTCGATGTTGGCGCGCGCGGCGGGCTCGAACGGGATCATCGCGACGAATTCGTCGCCACCGAGCCGCGCCTTGGTCGCATTGGGCGGCAGGATGGCGGTGATCCGCTCGGCCGCGACCTGCAACACGCGGTCGCCCGCGGCGTGGCCGTGGATGTCGTTGACCGTCTTGAAATGGTCGAGGTCGAGCAGGAACAGGGCAACATTGCGCTTTTCGGCCACGGCGCTGGCGATGAGCTGCTGCCCCGCAACGATCAGCGCGCGGCGGTTCAGAAAGCCCGTCAGCGGATCGGTGTCGGCCAGATAGCGCGCGCGCTGTTCGGCCTCGGTGCGCTCGCGAATCTCGCGGTTGAGGTCTTCGTAACGGCGCCAGCCGAACAGGATCAGCGCGACATTCAGGATCAGCGCCGCCGACAAGACCTTGTCCGGCCCGCCGCCGATGCCGATCAGCGTCTGCACCACCGCCTGCATCACATTGCCGCCGGTGCCGACGAACATCACGATCGCGGCGACGACGATTCCCCCTGCGATCATGTCGCGTCGGGCGTCCTCGCTGCGGTTTCGCGGCTTCATCGTCGAATTCATGCTATAGTCCCCACCATTCGCCGCATATGCCGGCAAAGCGGTGAAATTTGCGTTAAGTGGCGCTTGGTTGCGATCGCGAAGCCAGCGGGCGGTCCGACTTGCCTTTGTGGGCGATCTCGCCTAAGGAGCCGCCGTCCGCCCATTGGATTCGGGTGGGCATATCGACATCCGCGACGGAATTTCTGTCCACGGATAGCCGCTGGTTGGCGAGGTTTCGCTCACCGGCGTGTTTTGCGTTGCGGATCGAGAGAAGGGTTTGGAAGCGCATGTTCGACAGTCTGAGCAATCGGCTTGGCGATGTTTTCGGGAAGCTCCGCGGCCGCGGTGCGCTGACCGAGGCCGACGTGCGCGCGGCGATGCGCGAAGTGCGCATCGCACTGCTCGAAGCCGACGTCGCGCTGCCCGTGGTGCGCAGCTTCGTCGACCAGGTCACCGAACTTGCGGTCGGTCAGAATGTCCTGCGCTCGGTCACGCCGGGGCAGCAGGTCGTCAAGATCGTCAGCGACGCGCTGACCGAAATGCTCGGCTCCGAAGCTGCCGAACTCGACCTTGCCGTCACGCCGCCCGCCGTTGTCATGATGGTCGGCCTTCAGGGGTCGGGCAAGACGACGACGACCGCGAAGATCGCGAAGCGGCTGAAGGACAAGGAGCGCAAGAAGGTGCTGATGGCGTCGCTCGACGTCAATCGTCCCGCCGCGCAGGAACAGCTCGCCGTCCTCGGTAGCCAGATCGACGTCGCGACCTTGCCGATCATCGCCGGGCAGCAGCCGGTCGAGATTGCGCAGCGCGCCATGCAGGCGGCGAAGCTGCAGGGCTTCGACGTGCTGATGCTCGATACCGCGGGCCGCCTCCACGTCGATCAGCAATTGATGGACGAGATGCAGGCGGTGTCGCGCACGGCGAATCCGGCCGAAACGCTGCTCGTCGTCGACAGCCTGACCGGTCAGGACGCGGTGCAGGTCGCGCAGCGCTTCACCGAACAGGTGCCGCTGACCGGCGTCGTGCTCACCCGCATGGATGGCGATGCGCGCGGCGGTGCGGCGCTGTCGATGCGCGCCGTCACCGGCAAGCCGATCAAATTCGCCGGCACCGGCGAAAAGCTTGACGGTCTTGAAGTCTTCCAGCCCTCGCGCATCGCGGGCCGCATCCTCGGCATGGGCGACGTCGTCAGCCTCGTCGAACGCGCCGCCGAGACGATTCAGGCCGAAGAGGCCGAGGCGATGGCGAAGAAGATGGCGAAGGGGCAATTCGACCTCGACGATCTTCGCACGCAATTGAACCAGATGCGCCGCATGGGCGGACTGGGTGCGCTGGCGGGCATGATCCCCGGCCTGAAAAAGGCGCAGGCGGCGATGGCGCAGAGCGGCACCGACGACAAGGTGCTGGTCCATTTCGACGCGATCATGGGCTCGATGACGCCCAAAGAGCGCGCGAAGCCCGAAATCATCAATGCGAAGCGCAAGATCCGCATTGCCAACGGGTCGGGTACCACGGTGCAACAGGTGAACAAGGTGCTGAAAATGCATCAGGAAATGTCCACCGCGATGAAGAAGATTCGCAAGATGGGCGGCCTCAAGGGCCTTGGCGCCCTCCTCGGCCGCGGCGGCGGTATCCCCGGAATGGGCGGCGGTGGCATGGGCGGCGGCGGCGGTGCCGGCGGACTGCCCGGCCTTGGCGGTGCCGGACTTCCGCCCGATCTCGCCAATCTGCTGAACAAGAAGAAATAACCCGGAAAATCAAAGTCAAAGTTAGAAAGTCAGAAGGAAAATATCATGGCTACCACCATTCGCCTTTCGCGCGGCGGTTCGAAAAAGCGCCCCTATTACAAGATCGTCGTTGCCGATTCGCGCAGCCCGCGCGACGGCCGTTTCATCGAACGCATCGGCAGCTACAACCCGCTGCTCGGCAAGGATAATCCGGACCGCGTCAAGCTCGACGCCGAACGCGCGAAGCATTGGGTTTCGGTTGGCGCGCAGCCGACCGACCGCGTCGCCCGCTTCCTCGACGCCGCAGGCGTGAAGGAACGTTCGGCCCGCAACAACCCGAACAAGGCTGTCCCGGGCGAAAAGGCCAAGGAACGCGCCGAAGAAAAGGCCGCGAAGCTGGCCGAGGCCGAAGAAGCTGCGGCGGCCGCCGCTGCGGCTCCGGCTCCGGCCGAAGAAGCTGCTCCCGAAGCGGCTGAATCGGATGCGACCGGCTCGGTGAAGAGCGAAGAAACCGCCGAAGCGGTTGCCGACGCGGTTGCCGAGGAAGTTCCGGCCGACGCGAGCGCCGACGACGCGGCTGCGATCGCCGAAGAAGTTGCCGAAGGCGGCCCCGTCGCCGAAGCCGGCGAAGAAAAGGCCGAAGGCTAAACCCTTGGCCGCCGCCGATCGTCCCGTCACCCTGGCCGCCATTGCCGGCGCGCACGGGGTCCGGGGTGAGGTGCGGCTCAAATTGTTCGGTGAAGGCGCGGAGGCTCTCCGCGCCTTTTCCGTTTTCGACGCCGGCGCCCGCAAGCTGACGCTGAAATCGGTACGCCCCGCCAATCAGGGGGCGGTGGCGAGCTTTGCCGAAATCGCCGATCGCAGCGCGGCCGAAGCGCTGCGCGGTACGGTGCTGACGGTCCCTCGCTCGGCGCTGCCGTCGCTCGCGCCGGGGGAATATTATCATCACGACCTGATCGGCCTGCCCTGCGTTTCGACCGATGGCGAGGCCGTAGGCCATGTCGTGGCGGTCGAGAATTTCGGCGCCGGCGACATATTGGAAATCGAACGGACGGCCGAAGCGGGGCAAAGGCCGAAGCGCTTCATGGTGCCGATGACCGCGCAGGCGGTTCCTGCCTGGAACGCCGAGGGCGTGACCGTAGCGGCGGCCTTCGTCGAATAGGCGTCGGCGCAAGGGCTTGGCGTTCGCTGCCGGGGCGTCTAGCCTGACCGCCCGCCAACCAGAGAGAGGTCCGCAGAAAGGTCCATGTTCGCTCCCCTGATCCTGTCGCTCGTCCTTGCGGTGCAGTCCGTTCCGGCACAGACCACGCAACTGCCCCCGCCGCCGCCGCCCGTTCCGGCGGCCGTGACGCCCCCGGTCGAGGTCGCGGCGCCCGACACGCGGCCTTATGTCGCGCTCAAGACCGACGCAGGCACGATCGTCGTTCGGCTGGAGGACAAGCGGGCGCCGATCACCAGCGCCAATTTCCTCCGCTATGTCGACAGCAAGCGGATGGACGGGTTCAAATTCTATCGCACGACGCGCAGCTGGGGTGAAGGAAACAAGCTGATCCAGGCGGGCAACCGCGGCGACCCGCGAACCAACTTCCCGCCGATCGCGCATGAGCCGACGACGAAAACCGGCCTTACCAATTGCGACGGTGCGCTGGTGATGGCGCATTTGCGCCCGGGCGATGCGACGACCGATTTCTTTTTGCTGTTGTCCGACATCAAGGGCTTCGACGCCGACGCGCCCGGCGGCGATGGAGCGGGTTTCGCGGTATTCGGCGAGATTGCTTCGGGGCGCGACGTGGCGGAAAAAATCTTCGCGATGCCGGTTTCCGAGACCGCGGGCGAGGGCGTGATGCGCGGCCAGATCCTCGATCCCGCCGTGACCATCCTGTCGGCGCGCCGCGTTCCGGCGCCTGCCGATGCACCCAAAGGCTGTGTGGTGAAGGCGCCCCCGGTTCCGGCGCCGTGACGCCCCCGGGCGCCGCCGGACGATTTGGTTCGCGAAGCCGACGAAAGACATGATCATTTATTTTGCGTTCATCTGCGCTGTGGCTATACCGCGCCCATGACTCAGCGCCCTTCCTCTCGCGCCGCCGTGCGCCTGATCGCCGCCGCCCTCGTGATTTCGCCGCTGCTCGCGGCCTGCGCCGGCGGGGGTGGGGTCAAGAAGGACACGCGCTACGTCGCGCGTGACGTGAATACGCTCTATCGCGCCGCGCAGGATCGTCTCGACCGCGGCCAGTACAAGCTTGCCGCGGCGTTGTTCGACGAGGTCGAGCGTCAGCACCCCTATTCGCCTTGGGCGCGCCGGGCGCAGCTGATGAGCGCCTTTTCCTATTATATGGACCGCGAATATACTCCGTCGATCGAATCGGCGCAGCGTTTCCTGTCGATCCACCCCGGCAACAAGGATGCGCCTTACGCCTATTATCTGATCGCGCTCAGCTATTATGAGCAGATCAGCGACGTGACCCGCGACCAGAAGATCACGCAGCAGGCGCAGGCCGCGCTGGGCGAGATTGTGCGTCGCTATCCCGATAGCCGCTACGCCGCCGATGCGCGGTTGAAGCTTGACCTTGTCCGCGACCATCTGGCGGGCAAGGAGATGGAAATCGGCCGCTTTTACGAGCGCAGCTCGAACTGGCTCGCGGCCTCGATCCGCTTCCGCGAAGTCGTCGACAAATATCAGACGACCAGCCACGCGCCCGAGGCGCTGTTCCGACTGACCGAATGCTATCTCGCGCTCGGCGTTCCCGAAGAGGCGAAGAAGTCGGCGGCCGTCCTCGGCGCCAATTATCCCGGCAGCAAATGGTACGAGCGCGCGTACAAGCTGATGGAAAAGCACGCGCCCAGCGCCTGATGCATCGCGCGATAGATTCGCGCTTTGTTCTATTGTAAGGCGGGGCCGGATGCTGACCGCGCTGTCCATATCGAATATCGTTCTGATCGAACGGCTCGACCTCGATTTCGAGGGCGGGCTGGGCGTGCTCACGGGCGAGACCGGCGCCGGCAAGTCGATCCTGCTCGACGCGCTGGGGCTTGCACTGGGCGCGCGCGCCGACACGGCGCTGGTGCGGCAGGGCAGCGACCGGGCGCAGGTCACCGCCAGCTTTGCGCCGCCGGCAGCAGGCACGCCGCTCGCCGCGCTGCTCGCCGACAATGACGTCGTGCTGGAGGATGGCGAACCGCTGCTCATCCGCCGCACCGTCAAGGCCGACGGCGGCAGTCGCGCCTTTCTGAACGATCAGCCCTGTTCGGCGGCGCTGCTGCGCGAAGTTGGCAGCTATCTCGTTGAAATTCATGGTCAGCATGACGATCGCGGCCTGCTGGCGCCCGCGGGGCATCGCGCACTGCTCGATGCCTATGCGCGCGCCGATGCAGGCGCGGTGGCGGCGGCGCATGCGAGCTGGCGCAGCGCCGAGGAGCGGCTGGCGGCAGCGCGGGCCGCGATTGCCGAGGCCGAACGCGACCGCGAATGGCTGGAGCATTGCGTCGCCGAGTTACGAACGCTTGCCCCACAACCGGGCGAAGAGGCCGAACTCGCCGAGGCGCGCGCCGCGATGCAGAAGGGCGAGCGGATTGCGG
>NZ_MEFH01000143.1:0-924 GCF_001725095.1 Sphingopyxis sp. SCN 67-31
CTCGCGGCGGGGCGCCGTGACGATATCCCGATGATGCGGGGCTGGCGCTACGACGTGTTCGGCCACGCCGCACTCGACCTCGTCGAAGGCCGCGTCGGCTTTGCGGTCAAGAACGGCAAGCTGGTCATGAGCGAGATCGAAGCCCCCGCCCCGGCCGAAACCGACGCCTGAGGGCGCGCTCCCTCGCTGCCCTGCTTAGAGCAGCACCAGCTCCGGCTTGACCCCGAACGCCTGCGCCAGCGCGCGCAGGCGCCGGTCGACCGATTCGCCCGCCAGATGATGCCAGCCGGGATCGAGGCTGAGCCGCAGCTTGCCGTCGTCGAGTGCGATGGCGCTCGCCTTGAGCGGCGCCTCCACCCCCCCGGTGAGCCGCTGCGCCAGCCGGATGGCAAGCCCCCACTGCCGCGCCCGGTCGATGCGGTCCGCCGGAACGAGGCTGGTCATTGCGGGAAAATCGACGTCGGCGCCGCCGAACCCGGCGTGCAATGCGCGCGCGAGCAGGATGCGGCCGGGAATGTCGATGCTGCGCCAGTTGCCGTGCAGTCCGATCTCGGTCCCGCGTTCGGCACGGAAATCGGGGTTGGCCGACCAGGCGACATCGCTGAGCAGGCTGGCGGCGAGCCGGATGCGGCTGTCGCTCGCCTCCTCATTGGCGAATAGCGGCGCGATCCACTCGGCGATCGCGCGGCCGTGCGGGGCGAAGCGAGCAAGTCGCCGTCCCTCGAACTCGGCCGCGACGATCAGCGGATCCTGCGCCCGGGTCGCGGGGTCGAGCGCCTGATAGAGCAGCCCTTCGCGCAGTCCCGATGAGGAGACGGTCATCTCGGGCACGTCGATGATATTGACCAGCGCCGCGAGCAGCGCCGCGGCATCGGGGAGCGTTGCAGCGCGGTTCGACGCCATGCCCGGAATCGCGCGCAACTC
>NZ_MEFH01000143.1:946-8653 GCF_001725095.1 Sphingopyxis sp. SCN 67-31
TCCTGCGTCAGTTCGATGTCGAGACGCGACAGCGCGCGCCACGATCCGCCGACAAGATAGAGCGGCAGCCCGGTCATATTGTCCGGCCAGCCCGCGCCCTTGAGCATCTTGCGCACCGATCGCTCGAAAACCTGCTGCCCCTGCTTGCGCAGCGCGGGCAGGCGCAGCACGCCGAGCGGGAAGGACGCGCGCCGCCCGACGGTGCCGCCCGACACTTCGGCCAGCTCAAGGCTACCGCCGCCCAGGTCGACCGCGATGCCGTGCGCGTCGGGGATTGCCGAGATGACGCCGCAGCCCGCCGCTTCGGCCTCTTCTTCGCCCGACAGCAGGCGGATCTTCAATCCCGCCTCGGCAGCACCGGCGATGAAATCGGGGCCGTTCTCTGCATCGCGCACCGCCGCGGTCGCGACGCATTGCAGGTCCTTCACCTCCATGTGGCGCGCGAGCAGCGCATAGCGGCGCAGCGCGATCAGCCCGCGTTCGGCATCTTCGGGCGCGATGCGATTGTCGATCGCAAGCCCGCGGCCCAGCCCGGCCGGCACCTTTTCGTTGAAGATCACCGCGGGCGCGCGCGGCGGCCCTTCATAGACGACGAGGCGGACCGAGTTGGACCCGATATCGATGACGGCGGAACGATGGGCGGTCAGTCTGTTGGAACGGGCGATCGGCAAGTGTCAGTCTTCGCGCATGTTGAAATCGAGGGTCGGCACATCCTGCCGCTTGTGCAGCGCGGTCCCGCGCCCCGAAAGCGACGGGTTATTCATGAAATAATGGTGCAGGTTAAACGGCTTGTCGCCCGGATCGACGCGCACATAGGTGCCGTCGGCCTGCAGCACCCAGCTTTGTTCATTGTCGATCAGATTGGCGACGAGCACCTGATCCAATATCTGGTCGTGGACGGTCGGGTTCTCGATCGGGATCATATATTCGACGCGGCGGTCGAAGTTGCGCGGCATCCAGTCGGCGCTCGAGATATAAAGCTTGGCGCGCTGGTGCGGCAGGCGCGATCCGTTGGCGAAGGCCCAGATGCGGCTATGTTCGAGGAAACGGCCGACGACCGATTTGACGCGGATCGTCTCCGACAGGCCGGGAACGCCGGGACGCAGGCAACAGATGCCGCGCACGATCAGCTCGATCGGCACCCCCGCCGCGCTCGCCTCGTAAAGCTTGTCGATGATGCCGGGGTCGACGAGGCTGTTCATCTTGGCCCACAGCCCCGACGGCAATCCCGCTCGCGCAGCCGCAATCTCGGCATCGACAAGCTCGCACAGATGCGCGCGCATGTTGAGCGGCGACATCGTCACCAGCTCGAGCCGCTCGGGCTCGACATAACCGGTGATATAGTTGAACAGTTGCGCCGCATCGCGCCCCGCGCGCGGATCGGCGGTAAAGAAGCTGAGGTCGGTATAGATGCGCGCGGTGATCGGGTGGTAATTGCCCGTGCCGAAGTGGCAATAGGTCCGATACCCCTGCCCTTCGCGGCGCACGACCATCGAGATTTTGGCGTGCGTTTTCCACTCGATGAAACCGTAAACCACCTGCACCCCGGCGCGTTCGAGCTGGTTCGCCCAGAGCAGATTCTGCTCCTCGTCGAAGCGCGCCTTGAGTTCGACAACCGCCGTCACCGACTTGCCCGCCTCCGCCGCCTCGATCAGCGCGCGGATGACGGGCGACTGGTTGCCGGCACGATAGAGCGTCTGCTTGATCGCGACGACATCGGGATCGGCGGCTGCCTGCCGCAGAAAGGACACGACGACGTCGAAGCTTTCATAGGGGTGATGGACGACGATGTCCTTGGAGCGGATCGCCGCGAAACAATCGCCGCCATGTTCGCGGATGCGTTCCGGAAAACGCGGCGAATAGGCCGGGAATTTCAGGTCGGGGCGATCGACATCGACCAGCGCAGACAGCGCCGCGAGCCCCACGAAACCGCCGATCTTCGCGACGATCGCTTCATGCCCCTGAATATCGGCATTGAGCACTGCGGCCAGTTCGGCCGGCATGTCGGCCTCGAGTTCGAGCAGGATCACCCGCCCGCGCCGGCGGCGGCGGATCGCGGTGCGGAACAGGCGCACCAGATCCTCGGCCTCTTCCTCGATTTCGATGTCGCTGTCGCGGATGATGCGGAACACGCCGATCGAGCGGCTCGCATAGCCGGGGAAAATCAGGTCGGCGAACAGTTCGACCAGATATTCGATCGGCACGAAGCTCGTCGCCTCGCCCGGTACCGGCACCAGTCGCGGCAGCGAAGCGGGGATCATCACCAGTTCGCGCACCGTGTCGCCCGTCGCCTGGCGCTGGAGATCGAAGATCACGCCAAGGCCGCGGTTGGGGATGAAGGGAAAGGGGTGCGCAGGATCGAGCACCTGCGGCGTCAGGATCGGGAATATCTGTTCGCTGAAATATTGGCGGAGCGAGGCGCGCAGTCGCTCGCGCTCCGACCCGGCGCCATGAACGATGACCCCTTGTTCGGCGAGCAGACCGTGCAGCTTCTGCCACTCGCTCTGCTGTTCGTCGACGAGCCGGTTCACCTCGGCCTCGATCTCGGCGAGCTGCTGCCCCGGCGAGCGGCCATCAGCCGACGGATCGTCGATCCCCTGAAGCTGCTGCCCCTTCAGGCCGGCGACGCGGACCATGAAGAATTCGTCGAGATTGCTCCCCGAAATCGACAGGAAGCGCAGCCGCTCGAGCAAGGGATGCGCCGGATTGCGCGCCTCCTCCATCACCCGCCGGTTGAAGGCGAGCCACGACAGTTCGCGGTTGAAAAAGCGGTCGGGGTTCGTCTTGTCGAAGCCCGGAACCACCGGATCATTATCGGCGCGAAGGGGCTGACCGGTTATCGACATGTGCCTGTTTCCTGCCTTTCGAGCAAATCGGGATCGATGAGCCCCTGTGACAGTAATGTTTCACGCGTAAGACGAATGCTAATGGCGCGCCCTTTTTCGAGCGATGCGGCGTCGAGCGCCGCGACGACGCGGTGGATCATCGCATAGCTGCGCTCCATCCGCGGCACGACATAGGCGGCGACGTCGGGCGAAATCGCCATCCCGCGCTGGGCAAAAAGTGCGTCGATCAGGTCGCGCGCCAGGCAATCGTCGGGCTCGCCGATCGTCAGTACCGGCACCGCGCGCAACCGCGAAGCGAGGTCGGGAAGCGCGATCGCCCATTCGGACGGCGGCGCATCGGCAATGATGAGCAGGGGCGTTCCCGACGCCTGCGCCGCGTTCCAGGCGTGGAAAATCTCCTCTTCGGACACGCTGGCATGACCGTCGATCACGCGCCCGCCCGATTCGCGCGCGAACAGCCGCCCCATCAGGCTGCGCCCCGATCCGCGCGGCCCGGTCAGCACCGCGGTGCGCACCGGCCAGGTCGCGACATGGCGCAGATAGCGCACCGCGTCGGCGTTGCTCGTCCCGACGATCAGCGGACCGTCGTTGGCGCCGCCGGCACTCCAGTCGAGCGGCAGCGCAATCTGTCCCGAACCGCGGGGCATCAGCGACTGATCCTGAGCTGGCCGCCGCCTTCCTGCACCTTGAAACCGCGCGCCGCGAGCGCCGCCTTCAGCGCGCCGACGTCGCCGCGGAAGGTGACGCGCATCACCGACATGCCGCCGAGCGCGAGGCTGCTCGTCGCTGCCGACTGAACCCCCGAAATGCCGCCCACGGCGCGTTCGGTCGCCGAAACCGATTCGACGTCGGGTGATGCATATTGGACCGTGAAGGTCTGCAGCCCCGCAGGCGCCGTCGTCGGCAGGCTGGTGTCGGTCTCGCCGGCCACCACCGTGTCGTCGGTCGCCACATCTTCGGGCAGATCCTCCTTCTCGACCGGCTTTTCGAGCACGAGATAGGCGTCGGTGCGCAGCTGTCCCGCGGCGAGCGCCTGCGTGTAGAGCGCATCCATCCGTGCCACCGCCTTTTCCATCATGTCGGGAATCGCGGCGGCGTTGGGCGCGGTCATCGTGAAGGCGCCGATCAGGCGGTTGTCGGGGCTGTAGCGCGCGGCGAAATGGCCGGTCACCGGTCCGCCGGGATAGCTGTATTCGACCCGCGCGATCGGGATCAGCACGTCGGCGGCGCCATATTGGTCGAGGATGACGCGCCACCAGACGCGGCCGCGCCGTCCGGTCTGCCCCGGATTGAGCAGCAACGTGTCGGCGCCGGTGCCCGCGGTGCGGACATAGTCGATCGCGCTCTGCCCGGTATTATATTCGGCCCAGGCGCGCTGCCACGCGCTGCGCTGTTCGAACACCTGCTGAATGCCGTCGATCGAATAGACGGGAATCACCAGCAGCGGCGGCGAACGCAGGGTGCGGCCGCTGACGCCCAGTATCTGCCCGGCGCGGACGCGGTCGAACTGGACGCCCAGCGTCGCGACATAGCGGCGCGGCCCGACCTGTTCCTTTTCCACCACGATCGCGGTGACGATGCCGTCGAGCACCGAATCGGACAGCGCCGGACCGTCGCTGCCGTTGGTCTTGCGATAGAGTTGCTGCCACCCCTTGCGCTGCGCCTCGCGCCAGCCCTTTTCGCGCGCATCCTCCGGATTGTCGCCGGTGACGTCGATCGCGATGCCGCTCGCCAGAAAATCGCCGCTGCTGTTGATCGGCGTGATGCCGCGGTCGCCATGCGCGATCTGCCCCTGGACGAGGCCCGCGATCAGAACCGCCAGGAACAGCCCGAACAGCGCCGCCCAGCGCCGATCGCGAGGCACGAACGAGCGAAGGGGGAGACCGGGAGTCGAACGGGGGAAAGCGGCCGAAGTCATAGGGTTCTTACGCTTTGTTCCCAACCAAGATGCAACCATCACTCTGTCCGTCATTCCGGCGAAAGCCGGAATCTCGACCTCGTGCCATAATGCCCCGGCGAGATCCCGGCCTTCGCCGGGATGACGATTCCTGCATGCCCTACGCGAAAGTCGAGGTCACCGACAAGGAAATCATGGCATTTGTCGGCCGGAAGCGTTAGTCGCGCGGGCCATGGATTCCAAGCATAACCAACCCGCCCCTTATACATATGCGCAGGCCGGCGTATCGATCGAGACCGGCAATGCGCTGGTCCGTGCCATCGCCCCGCTCGCCCGCGCAACGCGCCGCCCCGGCGCCGATGCCGACCTCGGCGGTTTCGGCGGCTTTTTCGACCTGAAAGCGGCGGGGTTCAACGATCCGCTGCTCGTCGCCGCGAACGATGGCGTGGGCACCAAGCTCAAGCTCGCGATCGAATCGGGCAAGCATGACGGGGTCGGGATCGATCTCGTTGCCATGTGCGCCAACGACCTCATCGTGCAGGGTGCCGAGCCGCTGTTTTTCCTCGACTATTATGCGACCGGCAAGCTCGAAAACGATGTCGCGACCCAGGTGGTCGCGAGCATCGCCGAAGGCTGCAAGCAGGCGGGCTGCGCGCTGATCGGCGGTGAAACCGCCGAAATGCCGGGGATGTATTCGGACGGCGACTATGACCTTGCGGGCTTCTGCGTCGGCGCGGTCGAGCGCGACCAGGTGCTGACCGCCGACAAGGTCGCGGCGGGCGACGTGATCCTCGGCCTCGCTTCGTCGGGGGTGCATTCGAACGGCTTTTCGCTCGTGCGCCGCCTCGCCGCCGACAAGGGCTGGAAGCTGGACCGCCCGGCGCTGTTCGATCAGACCGTCCTGCTGATCGACGCGCTGATGGCGCCGACGCGCATCTATGTGAAAAGCCTCCTGCCGCTCGTGAAGACCGGCAAGGTCCATGCGCTCGCGCACATCACCGGCGGCGGCCTGCTCGAAAATATCCCGCGCGTGCTGCCCAAGACGCTGCACGCGCATATCGATGCCGACGCCTGGGACCAGCCGCGGCTGATGGCGTTCCTGCAGGCGCAGGGCAATATCGAGCCCGAAGAAATGGCGCGCACCTTCAACTGCGGGATCGGCATGGCGGTCGTCGTCGCCGAAAGCGACGTTGCCGATGTGACAGCGGCGCTCGAAGCGGCGGGCGAGACGGTGTTCCGGATCGGGCATATAGCCGAAGGCGAGAAGGGTTGCACGGTGTCGGGCGGTTCGGAAACGTGGAGCGCGATGGGTGCGTGGAGCGCCACGCACCACGGCTGACGCACATTTCCGTTCGCCCCGAGCTTGTCGAAGGGCCGTCCTTCCCTTTGAACCTTGAAAGAGAAGAACAGTGCTTCGACAAGCTCAGCACGAACGGATTGAAAGGGTGGCGCCGTGACGAAAGCGAAAGTCGCCGTCCTCATCTCGGGCGCCGGGACCAATATGGCGGCGCTGCTCTATGCCGCAAAGGCCGCCGACTGCCCTTATGAACTCGTGCTGGTCGCGAGCAACAACCCGGAAGCGCCGGGCCTCGCGCTCGCCGCGGCCGAAGGCATTGCGACCTGGGCGCAATCGCACAAGGGAATGTCGCGCGCCGCCTTCGACGCGCTGGTCGACGAACGGCTGCGTGCCGCTGGCGCCGACTATGTCGCGCTTGCGGGCTATATGCGCATCCTCAGCGACGATTTCGTCGCCGGCTGGACCGACCGGATGCTCAACATCCACCCCAGTCTGTTGCCGCTCTACAAGGGGCTCGACACCCATCAGCGCGCGATCGACGCCGGCGACCGTTTCGGCGGGTGCAGCGTCCATGTCGTCACGCCCGCACTCGACGATGGGCCGGTGCTGGCGCAGACCCCGGTCGCGATCGTGCCCGGCGACACCGCCGAAACCTTGGCGGAACGCGTCCGTTTTGCCGAGCATCAGCTCTATCCCGCCGCGCTCGCCGCCTTCGTGACGCGCGAACGGGCGCCCGACTGGCTGCTCGGCCGCGTCCGCGCCCTGGCGATGGCGCTGCCCGAAGCCGACGAGGTTACCTCGCACGGCATGCCCTGCTTCGGCATCGTCAAGGGCAAGAAATTCGCCTATTTCACCCACGATCATCATGGCGACGGCAAGACCGCGCTGCTGGTCAAGATCAGCGGCGCCGACGAGCAGGCGCAGCTCATCGAACTCGACGAAGCGCGCTATTATCGCCCCGCCTATTTCGGCGACGGCTGGATCGGCATCCGCCTCGACCTCGGCGATACCGACTGGGATGCGATCGGCGACTGGCTCCGCAAGAGCTGGCTGGCGATCGCGCCGAAAAAGCTCGCGGGGCTGATGGCGGTAGCCGAGGACTTTTAAGTCGCCACCCGCGTCATTGCGAGCTGAGCGAAGCAATCCAGAACGGTTCACGCGCACTCTGGATTGCCGCGCGGCGTCGCCGCTCGCAATGACGAACAAGGGCGCCATACTTGCCCCGTCCAAAATTCGCGCTGGCCTTTTGCACCAAAGCACGGTGAACTGGCCGCGATGGAGTATGATTTCGCCCTGATCCTGTGGGCCGCGTACATCGCGGTCTTCATCGTCATCCTGGGCCGGATCATCCTGCGGCCGCAGCGCGAGCCCGCCTCGCGGCTCGCGTGGCTGATCGCGACGATCGCGGTGCCGGTCGTCGGCATCCTCGCCTATCTGCTGCTCGGCGAGGCGCGGATCAGTGCCAAGCGCCGCGCGCGCTATGCCGCGATCGAGGCGCATCTGCCGCACCCCAGCGAAAATGGCGCCGTCCGCCGCGCGCTCGCCCGCAGCGCCTGGGCGGCGCCCTTCGCGCTCGCCGAAACGGTGAACGCGCTGCCGCCGACCGCGGGCAATCGCGCCCGTCTCGCCGCCGACAGCAACGCCGCGATCCGCGAGATGGTCGAGGA
>NZ_MEFH01000144.1:0-9969 GCF_001725095.1 Sphingopyxis sp. SCN 67-31
GGCAAGTCGCCCGCTCGACATGATCCGGCAGACGGTGAAGGATTTCGTCGACGTCTATAACCAGCTCAAGAAGAGCATCACCGATGCCGCCGCGATGTCCGGTGACACGCGGGGCCTGCGCGAGCTCGAGGGCCAGCTGCGCGGCATGATGTCGCAAACACTGACCAGCAGCGGCACCTATACGACGCTCGCCGACATCGGCATCTACACGAACAAGGACGGCCTGCTTGCCGTCGATCAAACCCGGCTGGAAACCGCCCTGACGACCGACGCCGGCGCGGTCGAAGCATTGTTCAATCCGCCGCGCGACGGCGCGCATACCGACGTCAGCGATCCGGGCATCGCCGGTGTGCTTGACGCTCTGCGCGACAAGGCCGTGGGGACAGGCGGTGTGATCGATCGCGTCACCAGGACGCTCGATGCCAAGAGCAAGGATCTTGCCGACCAGCTCGACAAGGTCAACGAGCGCGAAGATGCCTATCGCGCGCGGCTGGAGAAAAAATACAGCACGCTCGACGCCAAGCTGGCAGCCTTCAAGGCGACCCAGGCCTATCTGGAACAGCAGATCCAGATGTGGAACAACCAGAACAGCAATAACTAAGGGTTTTCGCCGTGCCTGCCACCGCCTCGATCGTCCGCGCCACCGGCACCTACCGCCGGCTGCAGCAGGAAAGCCGCGCCGAGGGCGCCGACCCGGTCGAACTCGTCGCCATGCTCTATGACGAGCTCGAAACGGCCGTCGGCGTGCTCGGATCGATGGCGCGACAGGGACAGCGCGTCTCCGCCACCGACCCCGCGCACCGCGCGCGCGCGATCCTGATCGGACTCGACGCCAATCTCGATCATAGCGCGGGCGGCGATGTCGCCGCGGCGCTGTCGCGCGTCTATCGCAGCATGCGCCGCAAGCTCGATGAGGCGATCGCCGCCAATCACGAAGACGGCTTTGCCGAGGTGCTCGACGGCATCCGTACGATCGCCGAGGCTTGGCGCCAGCTTCGCTGACGCGCCCGCGTCGCCTCTTCATCATCGATCGGTAAAAAGGGTTCGGCACCGGCCGCGGCCCGCGCCGTCGCTATAAGTGGGGACAAGCGACGACGGGGGTGGGGTGCGACCGGTGCCGAATTCAGCGGCGCCGAAACTGGTGGGGTAGTTTTCAGGCGGCCTGCTGCTGAACTCCATATTTGCGCATCTTTTCGATCAGCGTCGTGCGCTTGAGCGACAGGAGGCGGGCAGCCTCCGAAATGATGCCGTCGGCAAGGTCGAGCGCGACGTGGATCTGTTCGAGTTCGATCGTCTCGATCTCGCGCTTGAGGTCGATCGGCTGACCCGGCGCGGGCTTTTTCGCCTGCGCGCCGGCGGCCGCCGGGATGTCCAGCCCGCCGGCTGGTACCGCGACCGTACCCGTGGGGAGGATCGGCCGCGGTGCCAGCGCTGCGGTGGGGTTCAAAAGCATCGCGACATCGTCGCAGCCGAGCGTTTCGCCGCCGAACAGGACGCTGGCACGCTCGACGAAGTTACGCAGTTCGCGGACATTGCCCGGCCAGCGATGCTGCATCAGCATCGCGATCGCAGCGTCGTCATAGCGGCACTTGGCGTCGGCCGGCATCTTGCGCTGGAAATGGCGGATCAGCGCGGGAATATCCTCGACGCGGCTCGCCAGGCTCGGCACCTGCAGGACGACGACGCCCAGGCGGAAGAAAAGATCTTCGCGAAATTTGCCCTCGGCGATCGCCGCGCCCAGATCCTGGTGCGTGGCCGAAATGACGCGGACGTCGACCGGGCGGACCTCGCTGCTGCCGACGCGGACGATGGTGCGTTCCTCGAGCACGCGGAGCAGCTTGACCTGCATGTCGAAGCGCATGTCGCCGATTTCGTCGAGGAAGAGCGTGCCGCCGCTGGCGACTTCGAAATGGCCGATACGGCGCGCCGTGGCGCCAGTGAACGAGCCCTTTTCGTGGCCGAAGAGTTCGGATTCGATAAGTTCGCTGGGGATGGCGCCGCAGTTGATCGCGGCGAAGGCCTTGCCGGCGCGCACGCCTTCATCGTGGATGGCCCGGGCGACCAGTTCCTTGCCCGATCCCGACGGACCGCACAGCATGACCGAGGCATTCGACCGCGCCACCCGGCGGATCATCTCGCGCAGCTGGCTGACCGCCGGGCTGTTGCCGATGATCAGCGCTTCGAGCGCTGCGTTGTTGCCCTTGTTCTGCCCCACCTCAGTCATTTTCGTCTCCATGGCGCCCCCCATGGCGCCTTTCCGATGAGCCGAGAGATTGAGGAAAATGGTAAACGAAAGATTATCCAGACNGTTAAGGATTTATCTTACTGCCAATCTGGCACTAATATTTGGCCGCGCTGCCCCAGCCGAGCGTGATCGAGATGCGCCGGTTGCGCGGGTCGAAGCGATTCGACGGGACATAGGGTTCGCGATCGGCGACCCCTTCGATACGCGAGAAGCGGTTTGAATCGATCCCGCGGAACTGGAGATAGTTGCGCACCACCTCCGCCCGGTCGACCGACAGCCGCCAGTTGTTGGTGCCCGCGCCTGCCGACCAGGGTGCCGCATCGGTGTGACCGCGGATCATCAGCTGGTTCGGCACGCCCCCGATCGCCTCGGCCACTTCCTGGAACAGCCGCACGCCTTCGGGGGTGAGCTGGCTCGTTCCCATCGTGAACATCGAGAAGTCGGCATCGTCGACCACGTCGATGCGCATGCCGTCGATGGTCTGGGTAAAGCGCAGGTTGCGCGCGAGGCGGCGCAGATCGCCCTTGCGCTGGACGCGCTCGGCGAGCGATTTCGCGACCTGCTGGAACTTCTTGGTTTCCTGTTCGCGGCCCGAAGCCTCTTTGGGTCCGCCGACAACGTCGCGCGGGATCGTGATCGACCGCGTCCCCGTCTGCCCGGCGCGATGCGGATAATTGTCGGCCGAAACGATCGAATCGCCGCCGAACATGCCGTTGGACCCGGCGCTTTCCTGCTTGGTCTGGACGATCGTCGGCGCGAAATAGTCGGCAAGCGCCTTGCGCTGCTTTTCGGTGGTGGCGCCGAGCAGCCACATGAGCAGGAAGAAGGCCATCATCGCGGTCACGAAGTCGGCATAGGCGACCTTCCACGCACCGCCATGGTGGCCGCCATGGCCCCCCTCGATCACCTTTTTGACGATGATCGGCCGCGGCGGCGTGTTGGGACGCGCGGCCATCAGCGGCCCCGCATTCCGTCAAAGACCTCGGCGAAGCTCGGCTGGTTCGAATGTTCGACCCCCGAACGCGCCGCTTCGATGACGAGCGGCTGCGGGTGGCCGTGGAGCGATGCGATGATGAGTTGCTTCACCGTGTGATAGATGGCGCCGTCGCTTTCGATCACGCTTTTCGCGCGCGTCGCGAACGGGCCGACGAGCCCATAGGCGAGCAAAACGCCGAGGAAGGTGCCGACAAGCGCCGAACCGATCATGCCGCCCAGAATTTCCGGCGGCTTGTCGATCGAGCCCATCGTCTTCACCACGCCAAGCACCGCCGCGACGATGCCGAGCGCGGGCAACGCGTCGGCGAGATTCTGCAAACCGTCGGCCGGCTTCATCGCGTGGTGGTGGTGGTTCTTTACCGCATTGTCCATCACGTCCTCGACCGCGTGCGGATCGAGCGTTCCCGACGACACGACGACCAGGCGCAACGTATCGCAGATCAGGTGGACGAGCGTGCTGTCCTTGAGCAGCCTGGGATATTGCTGGAAGATGGGCGAGCTTTTGGGGTCTTCGATATGCGGTTCGACCGCGACCGGTCCTTCGGTGCGCATCATCTTCATCAGCGAGGACACGAGCAGGATGACGTCGAGATAATCCTGCTTCTTGTACTGCGGCCCCTTGAACACCTTGCCAAGCCCGCCGGCGAGCGCCTTCAGGTCGGCGCCCGAATTGCCGATGATCAGCGATCCGACCGCGGCGCCGCCGATGATGAGCATTTCGTGCGGCAGCGCGTGCATGACGGGGCCAAGATTGCCGCCCGTCAGCGCAAAACCCCCGAACACCAGCAGGATCAGTACGACGATGCCGATTACGGGAAACATGCGCGCTCAACTCCATCCGGACCCGCCCGGGGTCCGCCTAAACAGGGACGTCTCTTATGCTTAACGGCAGCGGCGCCGGAAACTTGAGGCCGCTCAGCTCAAAAGATCGAACAAACTCTGCCGGTTGATCTTGGCAAAGGCCGCCTGCGCGGCGCCGAGCGTCAGATCGGCAGCGTTGAGCTGCGCGATCGCAACCGAAAGATCGGTATCCTCGACCGACGAGCGTTCGTCGGCCAGCGTCACGCCGCGCGCCGCAAGGCTGTCACCGATCCGCTCGAGGCGGCCGGCAGCGAGGCCTATGGCGGCGTTCTGGTCGGCGGTGTGGTTGATTGCGGTGTCGAGAGCGGTCATCGACCCACCCATCGCCGTCTTGTCGCCTGCCGCCACCGCGGCCGCGGCATCGCGGACGAAAGTCGACAAGCTCGTCCCGCTGACGGCCAGGGCATCGGCCGCAGATGGCACCGGGGCGAATACCGTGTCCGAATCGAACCGCATTGCGCGCGCATTGCCGGTTGCGAAAAGCGGTTCGCCGTTCGCGTCGCGCGTCGCGGCCAGCCCGTCGATCTGGTCGGCAATCGCGCTCAATTCCGCGGCGATTGTCGCGCGATCGGCCGGACTCGCGGTGTCGCTCGCCGCATTGAGCGTGAGTTCCCGAGCGCGGGTGAGCAGATCGCTCGTCGATTGCAGAACACCGTCGGCCTGCGCGGCGAGCGCCTTGCCGGTGTTGATGTTGGTTGCCCAGGTGTCCATCGCCGCCTGGGTCTTGCCGATCGTCGCGATCCGTTTCGACGCCACGACATCGTCGGACATGCGTTGCAGCCGTTTGCCGGTCGAAACCTGGATCTGCAGCTTTTCGATCTGTTCGGCGAGCTTTGACTGGCGCGCGATCTCGCGCGTCATGCGGTTGCCAGTGGCGTTAATCATCGTTCTGCCCCTTGTGGCTCATGGCCCCAAATCCTTCGCCTACACCGCGTTCAGCAGCGCCTGCATCGTGTCGCGCGCGACCTGGATCGTGCGCGCCGCCGCCGAATAGGCTTGCTGGAAACGCAGCAGATCGGCCGCCTCGCGGTCGAGATCAATTTCGCTGACCGCGCTGCGTGCCGCCGAGGCGGCGTCGCGGCGGGTCGTCGCGGCGGCGTCCTGCGCGCGCGCCGATGCGGTCGCCTGCGCCTGCGTCGCCATATGCGCCGCCCAAGCGCTTTCGGGATCATTCGACCCGCGCATCCCGCCGATCGCAAGCATATTGCCGTTGCTGCTCGTCGCATCGGCCGCCGCGACCTGTGCGGTCGTCAACGGCGCCGCGGCCAGTGTCGCAGCGCTGCCGACGCCAGCGAACAGCGGCTGGCCCGGATTGCCATTGGCATCGACGCCCGCCTGGTGTGCGGCATTGACCTGGTTCGCGAACTGCGCCGACATGGTGTCGAGCCCCGCGCGCTGGTCGGCGACATGATTGGCCGCCTCGACCAGTCCGGCGAGCGAGCCCGTCGCGGTCGTGAACGGCGATCCGCCGATACTGTAGGACAGCCGGCCGTCGGCCGCAGCGCTGACCGAAATCGGCGTCACGACGCCGCCGCCGACCAGCGTATCGCCGGTCGCCGTTGCGGTCAGCGTCACCGCGCCATGGCTGTCGAAACTCGCGGTGACGCCGGCCTGCGTCGAAAGCTCGTCGAGCAAACGGTCGCGCTCGTCGAGCAGCGATGCCTCGTTGGTCGATCCCGGGCGCGCCTTGCGCAGCCCGATGTTGATCTGTTCGAGGGCGTTCAAATTGGTGTTGAAGCTGTCGACTTCGCCCGCCGCGGCGCTCGAAATCCCGTCGGCCATGCTCGAAAGCTGGCCCGCCGCGGTGCGGAAGCCCGACGCGACATCGTCGACCGATTGCAGAAACTGCGCCCGCAGCGTCGGGTTCGACGGATCGGCGGTGAGCAGATCGGCAGTGTTGAACAGCTTGCCCAGCCCGGTTGCGATCCCGTTCGAATCGTCGCTCATTGCGGCCTCGACCTTGTTCATCCAGTCGAGTTTGGTCGCCGAGCGCTCGGCGTCGCCCGACGAAATGCGCGAATCCTGAATGAGCCACTGGTCGACCGAACGCGTCACGCCCTGGATCGCCACGCCGCCCGGTTTGATCGAGCTGCGATAGAGCGGCATGTTGCTCGCCGCCTGATTCTCGACCAGTTCGAGCGTACGCCGCGCATAGCCGGGCGTCTGCGCGTTGGCGATATTGTCGCCGATCGTCGACAGCGCGCGCGAATAGGCGCGCAGGCCGCTGGCGCCGATGTTGAGAAGGTCGCTCACTGCGCGCCTCCGACCCGGGCGCGGAACTGCGCCTCTACCATGTCGGCGATGCCGAACTGGCGCATCGAGGCGATGCTGTCCGCGGTCTTGGCGTCGGCCATTTCGCGGAAATTGTCGGTCGCGCTCGATCCGAAGATGTCGTCGCCCAGCTTGGCCTGCCGCATCGACGAGAGGAGCTGACGCAGGATGACCGCCTCGAAGGATTCGGCCGCCTTGCGCAGTCCGCCGTCGCCGCTGCCGGCCCCGGCGGGGGCGGCGCTGGCGGCGGGGGCGCCGATCGAAGAAAGAGGTGTCGTCATATGATCACCAGTTCCGCAGTGAGCGCGCCGGCCTGGCTCAGCGCCTCGAGGATGGCGACAAGGTCGCCGGGAGGAACGCCCATGCGATTGATCGCATCGACGAGCTCGGAAAGCGATGCGGTGGGCTTCACCATCATCACCGGACGATATTCCTGGTCGACGCCGATCTCGCTCGACTGTTCGACCGTCGTTTCCCCGCGGCTGAACGGTGCAGGCTGCACCACCGTGGGCGATTCCTTGACCGAGACGGAGAGCTTGCCCTGCGTCACCGCCGCGGTGCCGACCCGGACCGCACCGTTGATAACGACCGTTCCGGTGCGCGCATTAACAATGACTTTGGCGGGCGGTTCGGCGCGGATAACCTCGAGATTCTCGATTCGGGACATCAGGCGCATGCGATCGTCGCCGCTGCCGCCGGCGCGAATCGAGATGCTCGCACCGTCGAGCATCGTCGCCGCACCCGGCCCGACCGCACGGTTGATCGCATCGGTGACGCGCTGCGCGTTGGTCGCATCGAACTGGTGGAGGTTGAAGGTCAGCTGGTCGCCATAGGCAAATCCCGTATCGACCGCGCGCTCGACCGTCGCGCCGCCGGCGATCCGTCCGCTCGACGGCACATTGACCGTCAGCTTGGAACCGTCGGCGGCGTCGACCCCCAGACCGCCGATGACGAGGTTGCCCTGCGCCATCGCGTAAATCTGTCCGTCCGCACCATAGAGCGGCGCGAGCACCAGCGTGCCGCCGCGCAGGCTCTTGGCCTTGCCGATCGCCGACACGGTGATGTCAAGCCGCTGGCCGGGCTTGGAAAAGGGCGGAAGTTCGGCGGTGACCATCACCGCAGCCGCATTTTTGAGCGCCGGGTTAACCCCGGCAGGAAGCGTCATGCCAAAGCGCGACATCGCGCCCTTCATTCCCAGCGTCGAATAATCGAGGCTGTCGTCGCCCGTTCCGGCGAGGCCCACGACGATGCCATAGCCGGTAAGCTGGTTGGCGCGCAGGCCCTGGAACTGGCCCATGTCCTTGATCCGCTCGGCCGATGCCGGCGCCGCGAAGCCGAAGCCCGCGATCAGCAGGAGGAAGAGGGCGAGAAGGGTGGGACGCTTGGTCACGGCACTATCCTTTAAAAAGGCGTTCAGAAGGGGCTGATGATCGAGAAGAAACGCTGCAGCCAACCCTGCTTGCTGGCGCGGGCGATCTCGCCCTTGCCGACGTAGCGGATCGTCGCGTTGGCGACGCGGGTCGACAGGACGCGGTTGTCGGGGCCGATGTCGATCGGCCGCACGAGGCCCGAGATCTGGACCCGCTCATCGCCGCGATTGAGCGTCAGCAGCTTTTCGCCGCGCACCAGCATCATCCCGTTGGGATAGACTTCGGCGACGGTGACGCTGATCTCGCCCGACAGCGCGTTGGACTGGGCGGCATCGCCCTTGCCCTTGAACTGCTGGTCGCCGCCCGCGCCGATGTCGCTGGGCGAAAAGAGGGACAGCGGACCGGTCGATGGCGGGGTCAGGCCGATGCTGCCGCCGCGCTGCGTCGTCGCGCTGTTGCTCTTGGTCGCCGCAGTGCGTTCGACGAGCTGGATCGTGACGATGTCGCCGACCCGGCCGGCGCGGCCGCCCGAGGTGAGCGGGGTATAGCCGCCCTGGAAAATGGCACCGTTGGGCGTCGGCGGCGGCGCGGGATCGACGGGCATCGCGACGGCAAAGGCGTCGGGTGCAACCTTGTCCTTCGCCAGCGCGGCGACCGGTGCCAGCATGCCGAAGGGCAGCAGCAGCGCCGATGCAAGGAGCAGGGCCTTAGAGCGTTTGCGTGGCATTTTTCATCATCTCGTCGGTGGCCTGGATCATCTTCGAATTGACTTCGTAGGCGCGCTGCGTCTCGATCATGTCGACCAGTTCCTCGACGACATTGACGTTCGATCCTTCGAGCATGCCCGACCGCAGGATGCCGCGGCCCTCCTCGCCTGCGGCGCCGACCTGCGGTGCGCCCGAAGC
The DNA here is from genome assembly GCF_001725095.1 of Sphingopyxis sp. SCN 67-31. Taxonomy (NCBI): domain Bacteria; kingdom Pseudomonadati; phylum Pseudomonadota; class Alphaproteobacteria; order Sphingomonadales; family Sphingopyxidaceae; genus Sphingopyxis; species Sphingopyxis sp. SCN 67-31. Next base: position 8,649 of record NZ_MEFH01000144.1, read on the forward strand.
GGCGGTTTCGACGAGCATATTGTCGCCGATCGCCTGCAGGCCCGACGGATTGACGAAGCGTGCGATTTCGATGCGGCCGAGCTCGGTTGCCTCGGCCTGGCCGGGAACGGTTGCCGATACAGTGCCGTCGGCCCCGACCGACACGCCGGTCGCGCCTTCGGGAACCTGGATATTCGGCTGCAGCGGCTTGCCGTCGGGTGTGACGATCGTGCCATCGGCCGACATGGTGAAATTGCCCGCGCGGGTATATCCGGTGCGGCCGTCGGGCAGCAGCACCTGAAAGAAGCCGGCGCCTTCGATCGCCATGTCGAGCGCATTGCCCGTGGCGTTGAGCGAACCCTGCGTATCGATGCGCGCGGTGCCACCCAGTTCGACGCCGGTGCCGAGGTTGAGGCCGGTCGCGTAGCGGTTTTCCGACGACGAGGGCGCACCCGGCTGGGTCATCATCTGATAGCCCAGCGTTTCGAAATTGGCGCGGTCGCGCTTGAAGCCCGTGGTGTTCACGTTGGCGAGGTTGTTCGCGATCACCTGCATCCGGAAGCCTTGGGCATCCAGACCGGTCCGCGCGACGTGCAAGGCACCGAAGCTCATTGTCTATTCTCCTTAACGGGGGAGCTGCATCAGGTTCGCGGTCGCGCTGTCCATGTCGCGCGCGTCGCTGATGAGCTTGAGTTGCGAATCCCAGCTGCGGCTCGCCTCGATCATCTCGACAAGAGCGCTGGTGGCGGCGACGTTCGATCCCTCGAGCGACCGCGTGACGACGCGCGCTTCGGGATCGTCGGGCAGGATGCCGCCGCCCTTGACGCGGAAAAGATTGTCGAGACCCTTGACGATGTCCGATCCCGTGGGGGTCGTCAGGCGCAGCCGGTCGACTTCCTGCGGGTTCTGCGGATCGCCACCGGTGGGCACGACCCAGATCCGCCCTTCGCTGTCGATGCTGACCTTGTCGGCGGGCGGAATGGTAACCGGGCCCTGCGCCCCCTGGACGGGGTGGCCGTCGCCGGTGGTGAGCAGCCCGCTCGCCGAAACCTGCAGATCGCCGCGGCGCGTATAGGCTTCTTCGCCATTTTCGGCCTGCACGACGAGCAGCGCGTCGCCGGTCATCGCGACGTCGAGGTCGCGGCCGGTTGCGAACACCGCACCGGCGCGCATGTCGGCGCCGATCACTTCCTCCGACGACATGGCACGGGCATTGACGCCGCTGCCCTGCAGCCAGAGCGACTGCGCCTCCGCCATGTCGCCGCGAAAGCCGGGCGTCTGGGCATTGGCAAGATTGTTGGCGATCGCCGTCTGCCGGGCCTGGCTGCCCCGCATCGCGGTG
>NZ_MEFH01000145.1:0-7600 GCF_001725095.1 Sphingopyxis sp. SCN 67-31
CTTCAGCCGCGCCTATCGCGAGAATGACTATCTGTGGGGACGGCTCCACGGTGCCGACCGGCTGATCGACATCGTCGCGTCGAGCGTCGGCGGCGAGGGTGCGCTGCGCGCCGACGAGCTGGCGGCGCTCAAGCGCCGGGCCTTCCACGCGATCCTCGATGAAGAGGAATCGCGCTTACCCAAGGTCGCGGCGCTGATTGCCGAATTGCGGGGCGAGATTGAATGATTTGGCGATCTTTAGGATACTGACCCGGCGACGGTTCAATCCGTCAGATCGTCCCACATTTCCTTGAGCCGTCCGAAAAAGCCCTGACTTGCCGGGCATTCTTCGCCGGTTTCGGTTTCGCGGAACGCCTGGAGCAATTCCTTCTGCTTGGCATTCAGCCGCGTCGGCGTTTCGACGTCGATCTGAACCACCAGGTCCCCGTGGCCGCGACCGTTGAGCACGGGCATCCCGGCGCCGCGCTGACGAAGCTGCTTGCCCGACTGGATGCCCGCGGGAATGCTGATGTCATGCTTGCGCCCGTCGAGGCCGGGGATGGTGATGCAGCCGCCGAGCGCGGCGGTGGTGAAGCTGATCGGCGCGCGCGTGAACAGCGTCGTGCCTTCGCGTTCGAACAGCTTGTGCCGCGCCATGTGGAGGAAGATGTAGAGGTCGCCAGCCGCCGCGCCGCGCGCGCCGCTTTCGCCTTCGCCCTGCAGGCGGATGCGCGTGCCTTCATCGACGCCGGGCGGGATTTCGACGGTCAGCGTCTTGCGCCGGTCGACACGGCCTTCGCCGTGACAGGTGCCGCACGGGTCGGTGATGACCTCGCCCGATCCCTGGCAGTGCGGGCAGGTGCGCTCGACCATGAAAAAGCCCTGCTGCGCGCGGACCTTGCCGTGGCCGTTGCAGGTGGTGCAGCGGTGCGTCGCGGTGCCGGGCTTCGCGCCCGATCCGTCGCAGGCGTCGCAGCGCGCCGCGACATCGACCTGAATCTCGCGGCTGCAGCCGGCAAAGGCGTCTTCGAGCCGGATTTCCATGTCGTAGCGCAGGTCGGCGCCGCGCGCGGGGCCGCGCTGCTGCTGCCGGCCGCCGCCGAAAGCCGACCCGAAGATCGATTCGAAAATATCGCCGATGTCGCCGAATTCGGCGCCGCCACCGAAGCCGCCGCCCGGGCCGCCGCCATTCTGGAACGCCGCCTTGCCGAAGCGGTCGTAGGCTGCGCGCTTTTGCGGATCTTTCAGGCAATCATAGGCTTCGTTGATGGCCTTGAACCGCGCTTCGCTGTCGCCGCACCCCGGATTCTTGTCGGGGTGATATTTCATGGCGAGCTTGCGGTAGCTGGCTTTCAGCGTCGCGTCGTCGGCGCCGCGCTCGCATTCGAGCAGTTCGTAATAATCGATGTCGAGCGACATGGTCTATCGGCCCCCTCTGCCCCGCCGCGCCGGGAAGCGCGACGGGGAGAGTTTCATGCTTACTTCTTGTCGTCTTCGACTTCGGAGAATTCGGCATCGACGACATCGTCGTCGGCCTTCTTCTCGTCAGCATCGGCGGCGGGCGATGCCGCGGCCTGCTGTTCCTTTTCGTAGATCGCCTGGCCCAGCTTCATCGCGACCTGCGCCAGCGCCTGCGCCTTTTCGGTCATCGCAGCGCTGTCGCCGCCTTCGACGGCCGTCTTGGCTTCGGCGATCGCCGCTTCGATTTCCGACTTCAGCCCGGCGTCGATCTTGTCGCCATGTTCGGCGATCTGGCGCTCGGTCGTGTGGATCAGGCTTTCGGCGTTGTTCTTCGCCTCGGCTGCCTCACGGCGCTTCTTGTCCTCTTCGGCGAACTGTTCGGCGTCCTTGACCATCTGGTCGATGTCGGCATCCGAAAGGCCGCCCGAAGCCTGGATCTTGATCTGCTGTTCCTTGCCGGTGCCCTTGTCCTTCGCGCTGACGTTGACGATACCGTTGGCGTCGATGTCGAAGGTCACCTCGATCTGCGGCACGCCGCGCGGCGCCGGCGGGATGCCGACCAGGTCGAACTGGCCGAGCATCTTGTTGTCGGCGGCCATTTCGCGCTCGCCCTGGAACACGCGGATCGTCACCGCCGACTGATTGTCGTCGGCGGTCGAATAGACCTGGCTCTTCTTGGTCGGGATCGTCGTGTTGCGGTCGATCATGCGCGTGAACACGCCGCCCAGCGTCTCGATGCCGAGGCTCAGCGGGGTCACGTCGAGCAGCAGCACGTCCTTGACGTCGCCCTGCAGCACGCCCGCCTGGATCGCGGCGCCGATGGCGACGACTTCATCGGGGTTGACGCCGGTGTGCGGTTCCTTGCCGAAGAAATCCTTCACGACTTCGCGCACGCGCGGCATGCGGGTCATGCCGCCAACCAGCACGACTTCGTCGATCTGGCTTGCCGAAACGCCGGCGTCCTTGATCGCCTTCTTGCACGGTTCAAGGGTGCGCTTGATCAGCTCTTCGACCAGCTTTTCCAGGTCGGAGCGGGTGATCGTCTTGACGAGGTGCTTCGGCCCGTTGGCGTCGGCGGTGATGAAGGGCAGGTTGACCTCGGTCGTCGCAGCCGACGACAGTTCGATCTTCGCCTTTTCGGCGGCTTCCTTCAGCCGCTGAAGCGCCAGCTTGTCGCCGCGCAGGTCGATGCCTTCGTCCTTCTTGAAGCCGTCGGCCAGATATTCGACGATCTTGCTGTCGAAATCCTCGCCGCCCAGGAAGGTGTCGCCGTTGGTCGACTTCACCTCGAACACGCCGTCGCCCACTTCGAGCACCGAGATGTCGAAGGTGCCGCCGCCAAGGTCATAGACCGCGATGGTCTTGTTCTCGCTCTTGTCGAGACCATAGGCGAGCGCGGCCGCGGTCGGCTCGTTGATGATACGCAGCACTTCGAGGCCGGCGATCTTGCCGGCGTCCTTGGTCGCCTGGCGCTGCGCGTCGTTGAAGTAAGCCGGAACGGTGATCACCGCCTGCTCGACCTTTTCGCCCAGATAGGCTTCGGCGGTTTCCTTCATCTTCTGAAGGATGAAGGCGCTGATCTGCGACGGCGAATAATCTTCGCCGCCCGCCTTGACCCACGCGTCGCCGTTGGCGCCCTTGACGATGGTATAGGGGACGAGTTCCATGTCCTTCTTGGTCATGGGGTCGTCAAAGCGGCGGCCGATCAGGCGCTTCACCGCAAAAATGGTGTTTTCGGGATTGGTGACGGCCTGGCGCTTTGCCGGCTGGCCGATCAGGCGCTCGCCATCCTTGGCGAAGGCGACGATCGACGGGGTCGTCCGCGTGCCTTCCACATTTTCGATAACCTTGGGCTTGCCGCCTTCCATCACCGCGACACAGCTGTTCGTGGTGCCGAGGTCGATCCCGATCACTTTGGCCATAGTCTCAACGTCCTTATCATTTTCCGGCGCCCTAAAGAGGCACGCCGCACATGGGTTCCCTTGCGGGTTTGATGGGCGCGATATAGGTGCGCTAATCCTTGGCACAAGGGTTTTGACCGCTTACTGTGGATCGAAAATCGACGCATTTCGGGAGTCCCGCATCATGAAGCCTTTCGCCATCGCCGCCCTTGCAGCCAGCGCACTCGCCCTGACCGGCTGCAACGGCAAAATCGGCAGCGACCCGCAGCTCGCGGTGGTCGCCGGCTATATTCAGATGGGCGCGACCCCCGACAGCCCCGCCGCGGGCTATTTCACGATCAAGGGCGGTCCGCAGGATGTCGAACTGGTCGCGGTGACCGCCGACCTCGCGCAGCGCGTCGAAATGCACGAAAGCGTCAAGGAAAATGGCGTGGTGACGATGAAGCCGCTGACCACTGCGACCGTCCCCGCGAAGGGCGAGCTGGAATTCAAGCCCGGCGGCAAGCATCTGATGATCTGGCACATCAACGGCGCCGCGGTGCGCGCCGGCAAGCTGCCGATGCAGTTCGTCTTCACCAACTATAACAATGACCGCATCCTCTTCGACCTGCCGATCAAGCCGGCGCCGGGCGCGAGCGCCGACGGCAGCGGCGACGCGCCGGCGGGGGCGATGGCCGGGATGGAGCATGGCTCGATGGACCATGGCGCGACCAACACGGACGCGGCGAAGAAGTAAGCACCCGTGGCGCGGCCGTCGCGGCCCCTGACGGCGGGCGAAATTGCGCTGGCGCGGTCGGTCTTCGGCGATGCGATCGCCTATGACCGCGTGCGCATATGCCATCGCAAATGGATATTCTTCCAGCCGCGCCGCGTCGTGATGGCGCCGATGGGGTCGCTGCATTTCCACCCGCATGGTGATTTATACTGCGACGATTTCGCCGCCGCGTCGCGGTCGCTGAAGGGCCTGTTCCTCCACGAACTGACGCATGTGTGGCAGGCGCAGACGCGCGGGCGCTGGTATCTGGTGCTGATGCGCCACCCTTTCGCGAGCTATGGCTACAGCCTCAAGCCCGGCTGGCCGCTTGCGCGCTACGGGCTCGAACAGCAGGCGGAGATCGTGCGCCATTACTGGCTGCTTACCCAGGGCGCGACGATCGCCGGCGCGCCGGGGGTGGAGGCGTATCGCGCGATCCTGCCGTTCGCGGACGGCGGGGCAGCAGCATAGGCGCCGCGCCGCGCGTCAGGCGGCGATCAGCCGGAACTGTTCGCGAAAATCGGCGTCGCTGTCGATACGGCCGCGCATCGGGGTGACGACATCGCTGCCGTCACCCTCGCCCTCTTCGAACAGCGCACACGCCGCCTCGCCGCCTCGCGCGATGCTGTAGCGCTGCGTCACTTTGCCCGTCGGCCGGAATCCTAGCTTGCGGAGCACCGCGCCCGACGCCGGATTGTCGATGAAATGACCCGCGCCGAGCTTTGGCAGGTTCATCGCGCGCGCGATCCGGACGAGCTGGCGGCCGGCTTCGGTCGCAAAGCCGAGGCCCCAATAGGGGCGGGCGATCCAATAGCCCATTTCGAGTGGCCCTTCGGGGCTCGGCGCGATGCCGCAGCCGCCGACGAGGCGCGGGGCGCCGCCGGTGCGCGCGAAGATCAGGAAGCTGGGCTGCGCCGGGTCGACCGGACGGCCAAGGAAGTCCTGCGCCTCGTCCATGCCATAGGGCCAGGGCGCGCGGGCCAGGTTGCGCACCACCGCTTCCTCGCCGATCGCGCGGGCGAGTGCGGGGGCATCTTCGAGCCAGCCGGGCCGCAGCAACAGTCTTTCGGTACGCGCAAACATTTTCGTCACTCCCATTTGCCTGTCGCCGTGGCGCCAGATGGTGACGCTTTGACGACAGTCGATATGCGAGGGAGATGGATGGCCCTGTTTTCGCGCCGGAAATTCAAAGGGACCGGGTTGGTCCGGATTCCGGGCAAGAAAAAAGGGAGACCGGGGCGACCCGTCTCCCTCTTTTCGAACTTTGTTCCCGCCTGGGCGGAAAGGACCGTTCCGGGTCGTCCCTTGGTGGACGACCCTGGAAGATCGTCCTTATTCGGCGGCTTCCGCCATGGCGTCGACCGACACATATTTGCGGCCAAGCTTGCCATCGTGGAATCGGACGCGGCCGTCCGCGGTCGCGAACAGCGTGTGGTCCTTGCCGATGCCGACGTTGACGCCCGGGTACACTTTGGTGCCGCGCTGGCGCACGATGATGTTGCCGCCGATCACTTCCTGACCGCCGAACTTCTTCACGCCAAGGCGCTTGGCCTGCGAGTCGCGACCGTTGCGCGACGAACCGCCTGCTTTCTTATGTGCCATGACCTAAACTCCTTGTTTCGTTCTTCAGCCGAGCCGCGTGATCGCGCTCAGGCGTCCTTCTTGGGGGCCGCCTTCTTGGCAGCGGGCTTCTTTTCGGCGGCAGCGTCGGCCTTGGGCGCAGCGGCCTTCTTCGGCGCAGCAGCCTTCTTTTCGGGCGCGGGCGCAGCGGCGGCTTCTTCGGCCTTCGGCGCGGCTTCCTTCTTCGGAGCGGCCTTCTTGGCTTCGCCGATCGCGGTGATGCGCAGCAGCGTCAGCGACTGACGATGGCCGTTGCGGCGGCGATAATTGTGCCGGCGGCGCTTCTTGAAGACGATGACCTTTTCGCCGCGGGTCTGGGCGATGATCTCGGCCGAAACGGTCAGACCCTTCGCATCCTTCACCTCGCCGCCGTCACCGGCCAGCAGAACGTCACCAAGCGACACGGTGTCACCGGCTGCGCCTTCGATCTTCTCGACGGCGATCTTGTCTCCAGCGGCGACGCGATACTGCTTGCCGCCCGTGCGCACGATTGCGAACATGGTCTTCCATCCAATCAGAAACTAAAACACCCGCGCTCCCGGTCAGCCGCCGAAGCGACCGATTTTTCCGGCATGCGGGAAAGTCAGCGCCACTAGCGGCGAACGGCGATGCTGTCAACCGCATATTTCCGCGCTTTTCATCGCGAAAGGGGCGGTTCGGGGCGCGCGGCGCCGCTCCTCCGATTCGGCTTGCTGCGATGCGTCTGCCCCCATATCAGGGACGGCGATGAAGCCAATCCTTGCAATCCTGCCGCTGATGGCCGCAATCCCGCTGTCGGCCTGCGCCGCTGCGCAGGGCGGCGACTATCCTTCGCTGGCGAAACGTCCGGTCGAGGGACGGTTCGACGTCGCGCCGCCGTCGGTCGTCGTGCCGCCGCCGGGGCCGCTGCCGACCGATCTGGCCGGGCGGCTGGCGCGCTGGGAATCGGACGCGGTGGGCGCGCAGCAAGCCTTCGCCCGCGAACGGACGCCGACCGAGGCCGCCGTCACCGCAGCGGGCGGCGCGGCGATTTCCAGCGAAAACTGGGTCGTAGCGCAGCAGGCGATCTCGCGCCTTCAGGCGACGCGCGCGCCGCTGACCGACGCGCTTGCCGACATCGACCGCCTCTATCTTGAACGCAGCATCGCCGAATCGGTCGACGGGCTGCCCGAAATCTATGCGCTGCGCGACAAGCTCGCGGCGATGCTGGCCGCGCAGGACGATGTTCTGACCACGCTCGAGCGGCAGTTGCCGGGCCAATAATAGCTCAGTTGTTGAGCCCGTGCTTCTTCAGCGCGTGGCGGATCTGGTCATAGCTCAGACCCAGCGCTTCGGCGGCGACCTTCTGGTTGAAGCGGCAGCGCGCCATCGTGTCCGACAGGATTTGCCGTTCATAGGCATCGACCGCCGCGCGCAGATCGCTGACGGCGCCGCCGGTGGGCGGGGCCGGAGTTGCCATTGCGCTATCGTCACCGGGCGCGGCGGGGGCAGGGGGCGCCGCGTCGGCCTTCGCCTGCGTCTTGCGCACTGCGGGCTGCCACGGGCTGGCGAAGGGGTCGAAGCTCAGCGCGTCGACCGGACGCGTCGGGTCGGCCCAGCGATAGATGGCGCGTTCGATGACGTTGCGGAGTTCGCGGACATTGCCCGGCCAGTCGTGGCCCTCCATCGCCGCGAGCGCGCGCGGGCCGAAGCCCGGCCATTCGTCCCAGCCGAGCACCGCGGCCATGCGCTGTCCGAAATAGGTGGCGAGCACCTCGATATCGCCTTCGCGCGCGCGCAACGGGGGCAGGGTGATGACCTCGAACGACAGCCGGTCGAGCAGGTCGGCGCGAAAGCGGTTGTCATCGACCAGCGCGGGCAGATGCTCGTTGGTCGCGGCGACGATGCGGACGTCGACGCGGATCGG
>NZ_MEFH01000146.1:0-7567 GCF_001725095.1 Sphingopyxis sp. SCN 67-31
GCGTCGTTCGAGCCGACGATCGACTATGTCGTCACCAAGATCCCGCGCTTTGCCTTCGAAAAGTTCAAGGGCGCCGAGCCCTTGCTGTCGACGGCGATGAAGTCGGTCGGCGAGGTGATGGCGATCGGCCGCACGATCCATGAATCGATGCAGAAAGCGCTGCGTGGGCTGGAGACCGGATTGTCGGGCTTCAACTTCGTCGACCGGCTGGTCGGCGCGAGCCACGAACAATTGAAGAGCGAACTGGCGCAGCGCACCCCCGACCGGCTGCTGATCGCGGCGCAGGCGATCCGCGAGGGCGTATCGCTCGCCGAGATCAACCGCATCGCGGGCTATGACATGTGGTTCCTCGATCGCATCGCAGAGATTGTCGAGGCCGAGAACAGCGTGCTCGAAAATGGTCTGCCACGCGATGCCGAGGGGCTCCGCCGGCTGAAGGCGATGGGCTTTTCGGACAAAAGGCTCGCCTATCTGGCGCTGCAGTCGGCGCATCTGCGGCCCGGCACCGGCGCGGCGGCGGCGCGCGGCAGCGGGCTGATCCATGAGGCCGTAAAGGCGATGACCGGCGGCGTCACCGAAGGCGAGGTGCGCGCGCTGCGCCACAAGCTCGGCGTGCGGCCGGTGTTCAAGACCATCGACACCTGCGCCGCCGAATTCGCCGCCAAAACGCCCTATCTCTATTCGACCTATGAAGCCCCGACCTTCGGCGAGCCCGAGAATGAGGCGAACCCGTCGGACCGCAAGAAGATCGTCATTCTCGGCGGCGGGCCAAACCGGATCGGGCAGGGGATCGAGTTCGATTATTGCTGCTGCCACGCCTGCTTCGCGCTTGAGGAGGCGGGCTATGAAACGATCATGGTCAACTGCAACCCCGAAACGGTGTCGACCGACTATGACACGTCGGACCGCCTCTATTTCGAACCTCTGACCGCCGAGGATGTGCTCGAAATCTTGCACGTCGAGCAGTCGAAGGGCGAGCTTGTGGGCGTGATCGTCCAGTTCGGCGGCCAGACGCCGCTCAAGCTCGCGCAGGCGCTCGAGGAAGCGGGCATCCCGATCCTCGGCACCTCGCCCGACGCGATCGACCTTGCGGAAGACCGCGAGCGCTTTGCGGCGCTGGTCAACAAGCTGGGCCTCAAGCAGCCCGAGAACGGCATCGCGCGCAGCCGCGAGGAAGCCGTCGCGGTCGCGGCGCGCATCGGTTACCCGGTGCTCACGCGCCCCTCCTATGTGCTCGGCGGCCGCGCGATGGAGATCGTCGACGATCAGGCACAGCTGGAAAATTATATCGAGACCGCGGTGCAGGTGTCGGGCGATTCGCCCGTGCTGATCGACCGCTATCTGCGCGATGCGATCGAGGTCGATGTCGATGCGCTGTGCGACGGCACCGATGTCGTGGTGGCCGGGGTGCTCCAGCATATCGAGGAAGCGGGCGTCCATTCGGGCGACAGCGCCTGTTCGATCCCGCCGTACAGCCTGCCCGCCGACATCGTTGCCGAGATCGAGCGGCAGACCGACGCGCTGGCGCGCGCCCTCAACGTCCGCGGGCTGATGAACGTGCAATATGCGGTGAAGGATGGTGAGGTCTACCTGATCGAGGTCAACCCGCGCGCGAGCCGCACCGTGCCGTTCGTCGCCAAGGCGGTGGGTTCGCCGATCGCCAAGATCGCGGCGCGGGTGATGGCGGGCGAGAAGCTGGCCGATCTGCCGAAGATCAACCGCGACATCGACCATGTCGCGGTCAAGGAAGCGGTTTTCCCCTTCGCGCGCTTCCCCGGCACCGATCCGGTATTGTCGCCTGAAATGAAGTCCACCGGCGAAGTCATGGGAATCGATAGCGATTTCAATCTCGCCTTTGCCAAGGCACAGCTCGGCGCGGGCGACCGCCTGCCGACCGACGGGCGGCTGTTCGTGTCGGTGAAGGACAGCGACAAGCCGCGCATCGTCGCGTCGGTGAAGCAGCTCGCCGCTTGGGGGTGGCAGGTGATCGCGACCGGCGGCACCGCCGACTATCTGGCGGGGCAGGGCATCGACGTCGAACGGGTGAACAAGGTCGCCGAAGGGCGCCCGCACATCGTCGACCGGATCAAGGACGGCGATGTGCAGCTGATCTTCAACACGACCGAGGGTTGGCAGTCGCTTCAGGACTCGCAGTCGATCCGGGCCTCGGCGCTCGCGGCCGACGTCGCCTATTATACGACGGCGGCGGGCAGCGATGCCGCAACCCATGCGATTGGCGCGCTGCGCTCGCACTCTCTTGAAGTAAAGCCGCTTCAGGACTATTATTGAGGGACCGCTTCATCTCCCTACATTGACGGAAACAGCGGCTCAGCCGCCCCGGCGAAGTTTCGCTGGCGGTGGATTATTGACGAAGGACAACAGGATAATGGCAAGCGTTGAAAAGGTTCCGATGCTGCAGGAAGGCTATGAGAAGCTGAGCGCACAGCTCGCCACTCTCAAAGCCGAACGCCCCCTCATCGTCGATGCGATCGAGGAAGCGCGCGCGCATGGCGACCTTTCGGAAAATGCCGAATATCACGCCGCGAAGGAACGCCAGGGCCAGGTCGAAGCGACCATCGGCGATCTGGAGGACAAGCTGTCGCGTGCGCAGGTCATCGACCCGACGACGCTGTCGGGCGACCGCATCGTATTCGGTGCGACGGTGACGCTCGCCGACGAGGACGACAAGCCGGTCAAATATCAGATCGTGGGTCAGGCCGAGGCCGACGCCAAGGTGGGCAAGATCAGCTATAATTCGCCGCTCGGGCGCGCGCTGATCGGCCGCAAGGTCGATGACGAGATCGAAGTCACCGTTCCGGCGGGCGACAAATATTATCTCGTCACGAAGATCGAATTCATCTGACGATCGCGCCGAAATGAAACCGCAGGACGCACCGCTGGTCACGGGAGTTTCCGTGCTATGCGCGGTGATCTTCATCCTGCTGTCGATCAGCGGCTATCAGGTCGAGGCGATCGTGCGCGCGGGTTTCATTCCCGCGCGCTTTGCGATGGAGCCGATTGCGGCGCCGGGCTTTTTCGTGCCCTTCGCGCTCACCCCGTTGACCTCCGCCCTTCTGCACGGCGGAATCCTCCACCTGGTGTTCAATCTGGTCGTCTTGCTGTTCATCGGCCGCCAGCTCGAAGCACCGCTGGGGTCGAAGGCGATGGCGGTATTGCTCGTCGCCGGCGCCTATGCGGGGGCCTTCGCGCAATATCTGGCCGATCCGCAATCGCCGGTGCCGATGATCGGCGCCTCGGGCGCGATTTCGGCGCTGATCGCGGTGTTCGCGCTGATTTTCAGTCGCTCCGAGACGCAGGCGCTAGGGCCGATTCCGGCGCATTGGGTGCGCGCACTGTGGCTGGCGGCAGCATGGATCGGGGTGCAGGTCCTGATCGGCTTTGCGGGCGGCGCAGGATTCGGCCTCGTCGCGATCTGGGCACATGTCGGCGGCTTCCTCGCGGGGATATTGCTCGCACGGCCGTTGCTGCGCTGGCGCTTCGGCGCGCGCTGACCGTCAGGACAGCGCGAGCAGCCCGCCCGCGAGCAGCATCGCGACGCGCACGTCGATACCGCAGCCTTCGGCGCGCTTTGCGGCGATAAAGGCGGCGATTTCGGGCAGCGGGACGCGGTGGACCGCAATGTCCTCGCCATCGACGCCGCCGCCTTCGCCGACCTTGGTCAGCCCGGTCGCGCGGAGCAGGGTGAAGCTTTCGCTGACCATGCCGGGCGAACTGTAGAATTCGCCGACGGTCAGCCACTCGGCCGCGCGGTAGCCCGTTTCCTCTTCGAGTTCGCGCACCGCGGCAATCTCGGGCGCCTCGCCCGCGCTGTCGTCCCCGACAAGCCCCGCGGGCAGTTCGAGGCAATATTTGCCGAGCGGGACGCGATATTGTTCGACCAGCAGGATGTGCCGCCCGTCGGCGTCCTCGTCGATCGCCAGGATCACCGCGGCGTGAATGCCGCGCGACCGCGACACATATTCCCAATTGCCTTGCTGTTTCACCGTGATGAAGCGGCCTTCCCAGCGCGTTTCGACGGGCGTGCCGGCTGCGGGGCGGGTCATATCGTCTCCGTCGGCGAAAGGGTAAGGATCAAAGCTCGATCAGCCGGTCGGGCAGCTCGTTGGGGTTGCCGTCGCTCTTCGGGAAATGTTCGGCCAGCACGATACCCATGCGGCGGACCGCCTCGGCCATGCCATGGCCCGGACGACCGGCGCGCACCTCGTCGATCAGCGCTTCCATCGCTTCACCCCATATCGAGGGCGCGACCTTGGCGGCGATCGCTTCGTCGGCGACGATGTCGGCGCGATGTTCGCGCAGGCTGACATAGAGCAGGATGCCCGTGCGGCCCATCGTCTTCGCCTCGGTCCCGACCTTGAACAGGTCGATGGCGCGGGCGCGGACGCGCGCGGCGAGGATCGCGCGCGGCGTCAGCCACAGGCGCAGCGGGCGCCACAGCAGGACCAGCCAGACGCCGATCCATTTGAGCACCCCGACCGCGATGACGGTGCCGAGCCATTGATTGGCGGTCAGTTCATGCCCCCAGCCGCCGCTCAGCCGGTAATAGAGACCCTGATAGAAATCGGGAAAAAGCGCGATCACCGACATGGCGATAAAGGCGATGACGCTCGCCCAGACGAGCGCGACATCGTCATAGTCGTTCGACTGCGCGGCGATCACCGTGACGATCTCGCCATCGGTGTGTCGTTCGGCCTCGGCGACCGCGGCGGTCACGATGTCGTGATCGGCTTCGCTGACATGGCTGACTTTCATTGCGCGTCCCCCTTACCAGCCGCCCGAGGCACCGCCGCCGCCGAAGCTGCCGCCGCCGCCCGAAAAGCCGCCTCCGCCGCCGAAGCCGCCCCCGCCGCCCCAGGAACCACCGCCCCAGCCGCCACCCGAACCGCCGCCCCAGTCATTGTCGCCCCAGATGATGATCGGGGCGCCGCCCCATGGGCGATGCTTGCGATGCCGCCGTCCGCGACGCCCGAAGGCGCCGAGCATCGGCAGGATGAAAAAGAAGAAGATGATGAAGGTCACGAAGATCAGCCCGCCGATATTTCCATTGTCGGCGCGGTCGCGCTCGGCCTTCGCGGCCTTCGCGGCGCGCGCCGCGGCTTCCTCCGGCGGCAGCTGGATCTGCTCGGCGATTGCGTTCACGCCGTCCTGGATGCCGCCGGGCATGTCGCCGGCCTTGAATTTGGGCGTCACCACGTCGCGGATGATCCGGCCCGACAGCGCATCGGTCAGCACGGGTTCAAGCCCATAGCCGACCGAGATGTTCATTCGCCGTTCGTTGGGGGCGATCAGGAAGACGACGCCGTCGTTATTCTCCTTGCCGCCGATGCCCCACGCGCGGCCGAGCTTGTAGCCATAGTCGCTGATGTCATTGCCATCGAGGCTGTTCACCGTCGCAACGACGAGCTGATGCCCCGTGGTCTTTTCCAGTTGTTCGAGCTGGACGGTCAGATTGGCTTCCTCGGCCGCCGGAATGATATCCGCCTGATCGACGACGCGCCCGCTGAGCTTGGGGAAATCCTGCGCCGCCGCGGGAAGGGCAAGCAGTGAAAAGCCCAGCGCCCAGCCGAGCAGGAGCGATTTCATGGCTTGTCTCCCGTCTCTGCGGAGATGGCGTCGATGCCCACGGATAGGCCGCGCGAATAGTCCGCCTTGGCAAAATAGGGCGTCATCCGGTGCACGATCGCGAGCGCCTTGTCGTCGGTCAGTATTTTTTCCATTCCAATACCGGTGGCGATCCGCATCTGCCTTTCATTTGGTGCAATCACGACGATCACGCCATCGTCATGACCCTGCCGTCCAATCTTCCAGCGATTGCCGAGGCAGGTGCCAAAATTGTCGATGCGGACGCCGTGAAGACTCGGCGTGGTCACGATGACCATCTGATGCTGCGTATCTCTTTCGTAGCGAGCAAGGCGCCCGGACAGGCGCACCTCGTCTTCGGCGGGCAATATATTCGCCGCATCGGTCACTCGGCCGGCCAGCGCCAATTGAGGAACGCCGTCGCATGCCGCCGTTTCCTTTGCAGCCGCTGGGCCGGATCCGCCGTTGCAGCCGCCCACGATGACCAGCATCGTGAGCGAAGCTGCGATGGCGGCTGCGCGCATATTATTGACCGAAATCGACCTTGGGCGCGACGTTCGCGTTGGGATCGACCGCCTTATAGGGGGTCATCGGCTTGGCGCCGTGGACGATCTTGGCGCCGATGATGTCGGGGAAGGTGCGGATCGTCGTGTTATAGTCCTGCACCGCGGCGTTATAGTCCTGGATCGTTACGTTGATGCGGTTTTCGGTTCCCTCGAGCTGGGTCATCAGGTCGGCAAAGCGCGCCTGGCTCTTGAGCTCGGGATATTGTTCGACCGTAACGAGCAGGCGGCCGAGTGCGCTCGACACATTGCCCTGCGCCTGCTGGAAGGCCTGAACCTTCGCGGGGTCTTCCAGGTCGTCGGTGCTCAGCTTCACCTGCGTCGCCGATGCGCGCGCCTGGATGACGCCTTCGAGCGTCGATTGCTCGATCTTCGCGGCACCCTTGGCGGTTTCGACGAGGTTGGGGATCAGGTCGGCGCGGCGCTGATAGGCGGCTTCGACATTGGCCCATTTGGCCTTCGCGGCTTCTTCCTTGGTCGGAACGCTGTTGATGCCGCAGGCCGACAGGCTCATCGCGGCGGCCGGAACAATCAGCCAGCGGGCGGAACGATAGGACATGGTCATCAGGCTCCCTCAGGCGGCGTTTTGCCGCAACAATACACATAATAGGATGCCCCTTGCTTTTGCGCAATGACCGGCGCACCACCATGACGGCAGGATCAGCAGTTCGGGGAGCAATAAGATGCTGAACGAGTTCAAGGAATTTATCGCGCGCGGCAATGTCATCGATCTGGCGGTCGGCGTCATCATCGGCGGCGCGTTCGCGACGATCACCGGATCGCTGACCGAGGACGTCATCATGCCGCTCGTCGGCTGGCTGTTCGGCGGAGTCGATTTTTCGAGCAAGTTCATCCTGCTCGGCAGCATTCCCGACGGCATCGCCGCGACCGACTATGCGGCCTTGAAAAAGGCGGGCGTCGCGATGATCGGCTATGGTGCCTTCATTACGGCGGTGATCAACTTCCTGATTTTGGCATGGATCATCTTCCTGCTCGTGCGGGCAGTGAACAGGGTGGTGCGCAAGGAAGCGCCGGCCGAAGCGCCCGCGGGGCCGAGCGAGGTCGATCTGCTCACCGAAATCCGCGACGAACTGCGCAAGAAATAGCATTTCATCGCGCGCCGGCGTGGGTCCGGTGTCGATTCAGGACGAAAGGCCCGCCTGCGCTCTTCCAAAGTGCGGGCGGGCTTCCTATATGGGAAGGGCCGGTTTCGACCGGCTATGAGGATAAATGGTGTCGTGGAATAGACACAGCGGACCCGGGGGCAGTACCCGGCGGCTCCACCACAAGCCCGCGTCCTTTTCGAAGGGGTGCGCGGGCTTCTGACGGGGCCGAACCAGGATCGACGTGTGTTCAAAGACGATGTTTTCTTCCGGGCTGAGTAACCCGTTAAAGGCTCAAAA
>NZ_MEFH01000147.1:0-7969 GCF_001725095.1 Sphingopyxis sp. SCN 67-31
AAACGCTTCGATCAGGGCGCGCCGGGGCTGCATCATGCCTGTTTCCGGATGCGCGATCGGGACGCGGTCGACCGCCTCTATGCCTTTTTGAAGGATCGCAGCGACATCGTCTTCGTCCACGGCCCGCAGGAGGAGCCCTGGGCGCCGGGCTATTATTCGATCCTCTTTGAAGACCCCGACGGTATCCGCATCGAATTCAACCACGTCCCCGGCGTCGGCCTGCTCGAAGCGGGCCGCGAAATCGGCGGCGCCGAAATCTTCGATTAAAAGCCGTAGACGAGCGTGAAGCGGGTCAGCGTATCGACGGTCTTGACCCCCGCCGGCGGATGGGTGTCGATGTCGGCCGAATAGGAGACCCGCGCCGACAGCGCACCCGAAAGCTTGGCATTGAGCGCGGTCAGCGAACTGGTCGTGGTCGTGCGATCGCCGACGATCGTCGAGGCGGCCTGCGTCAGCCGCAGGTTCGGCGACATCTGCCATCCGAAATCGAGCCCCGCGAGCCCGGTCAACTCACTTTCGTGGCCACCGGTCACCAATTCGGTCTGCCGCCATGCCGGGCCGGCCTTCAGATTGAGCGTCATCGCCAAGCCCGCCCGACGCGCTCCAACGCGCATCAAACCCCTGCATCCGGTCGCGCTCCCACCGGCCCAGGCCAAAGGCAAAGGCACGGTCGCCCATGCGGATTTGCGGTTCATATTCGGCAAGATATTTCTCGATCGTCGTCTTGCCATTGGTGCGCTGATAATCGGCCTGAACGCGGAAGCGCTGATCCCAGTCCAGCCCCTTGCGCGCCAGCGCGATGCCGGCGCTGAGCCCGGTCGATTTCGAATTGCCCGAGCTGTGCGAGGCACCGATCTGCCCCTCGCCCTTCCAATGCTGCCAGAATTTCGCGCTCGCCAGCCGCGCCCGCGCCGCATCGGCCGCCGCCTGCTTCTCGGCCGCGCGCTTGGCGCGATAATCGACCAGCAGCGCATCGATGTCGGCGACCTGTGCGGGGCTGGTCTTTTTGGCAAGCGCCCCCACCGCTTCTACATCGCCGTCCTTCTTGCTCGCCATGGCGGCGGCCAGCATCTGGAGGACCGGATCACGCTCGGGCTCCCGCTTGGTTCGCGCGCGCCAGGCGGAGAGGATCGCGTCGATTTCATCGAGCGATCGCGGATTGGTCGCCTTGGCGAGCGCCACCACGGTTTCCACATCCTTGCGCTCGCCGCTGTCGATCGCGGCGCCAATCATCGCGCGCACCGGATCGGGCAAGGGCAAGGGCCGCACCTCCATCGCCGCCATGACCGCCGGCACCGTCGCGGCGGGCAGCGCCGGACCGGCAACGGCGGCATGCGCCGGCGGCGCGCCGACAGCGGTCAGGAGAATGGCAACCGGCAGCGGCGCGAACTGTCTCATCGAACGGGATCCTTCTTGTGGGGATGCCCCGGGTAATTGTCCCCGGGACCGGTTTTCCGATCGGGCGTAGAGCCGTGCCGCCGCTCTTAACCGCAAAGCCGCTGGCATTTCCACCCATTAGGCCCCATTTGATGCGCATGTGGATCGCGATCATCGCCATTTTCTGCGCCGGGGTGGGCAATTTCGCGATGCACCGCGCCTTCATGGAAAGCGACGATCCGCTGGTGCAGCAGATGGTCCGGCCGCTCGCCGACAAGGTGGGTCCGCACATCACCTATGTGTTCGAATTCCTGCTGCTCGTCGGGGCCATGGCGATCGCGACGCGCAACTGGTTCACCGCGATGCTGCTTTATGGCCTCTACACCATCTTCAACGCGATGGCGTTCAGCTGGGTGATGAATCGCCCGCGGTGAACCGCTCGAGAAGGCGCATTATCCCGGCGGCGCAGCACCCCGCACGCGACTGCTCTCTTTACTTGCCCACCCACCTTCCTATGTCGGTTTGATGGTCAGCCCCGCGCCCTCGCTTCCCAAATCCTTCGCGCAGCTTTCGCCGGCCGAGGCCGCCGAATTGCTCGCGGCGCGCAAACTGCCGCCGGTCGAAAGCTGGCATCCGACGCGGACGGGCGACAGCGCGATGGAAATCCGCGCCGACGGCAGCTGGTATCATGAAGGCGGCCGGATCAACCGCCCGGCGATGGTGAAGCTGTTTTCGACGATCCTGCGCCGCGAACCCGATGGCGGCCATGTCCTGGTCACCCCGGCCGAAAAACTGGCGATTGCGGTCGAGGATACCGCCTTCCGCGCCGTCGAGATGAAAAGCGAGGGCGACGGCGCGGCGCGCACGCTGCTGTTCCGTCTCGACACCGACGATCTGGTCATGGCAGGCGCCGATCATCCGCTGTCCTTCGGGCGCGATCCCGACCGGCCCGACCCGCGACTCCATGTGCGCGGCGCCATCGGCAACGGGCTGGAGGCGCGCATCGATCGCGCGCTCTATTACGAGATTGTCGAGATGGCGCTGGCCGAAGGCGGCGATCCGCCCGCCATCTGGTCGAACGGCGCCTGCTTTCCGCTGGTGGACCGCTGATGCTCTCGGCAAAGCTGCGCGATGCGCTCGACAATCTGCTTCCCGATCATGGCGAGGATGAGGGCTATCTGCTCCATCGCGGCGATTCGCTGCGCGACGCGGCGGTGCTGATCGCCTTCACCGACCGGCCCGACCCCGGAGTCATCCTGACCCAGCGGCCGCAATGGCTGCGCAGCCATGCGGGACAGGTCGCCTTTCCGGGCGGCAAGATCGATCCCGGCGACGCCGATGCGGTCGATGCGGCGCTGCGCGAAGCCGAAGAGGAAATCGGCCTGCACCGCCGCGATGTCGCGGTCGCCGGGACGACCGACGCCTATCGTTCAGGCAGCGGCTATCACATCACCCCGGTCCTCGGCGTCATCCCGCCCGACCTGCCGCTCGATCCCAATCCCGACGAGGTCGAGGACTGGTTCGAAGTGCCGCTCGACATCCTGTTCGATCCCGCCAATTACGAACGCCAGCAGGCGCATTGGCAAGGGCAGGTGCGCCGCTATTATGACATGCATTGGCAGGGACGGCGGATCTGGGGCGTGACGGCGGATATCATCATCAATCTGGCGCGGCGGCTGCCGCCCGGCTGGCATCGCTGAGATGGGGGTAACGATGCTGCCCGACGCCGCGTGGCGCGGCCGCGCAGGATTGCGCCGGATCGTCGCCGCGCTCGGCGCCGATGCGGTGAAGATCGTCGGCGGGGCGGTGCGCGATACGCTGCTCGGCCTGCCCGTAACCGACATCGACCTTGCAACCCCGCTGTTGCCGCAAGAGGTGACGCGGCGGCTCGAGGCGGCCGATATCAAGGTCATTCCGACCGGCATCGCGCACGGCACGGTGACCGCGATCGCGAGCGGCGATCATCACGAGATCACGACGCTGCGCCGCGATGTCGAAACCGACGGCCGCCGCGCCACGATCGCCTTTGCCGACGACTGGCGCGAGGATGCGGCGCGGCGCGACTTCACGATCAACGCGCTCTACGCCGATCCGCTGACCGGCGCGGTCGATGACTGGTTCGGCGGGCTTGCCGATCTGCAGACCGGCTGCGTCCGCTTCATCGGCGATGCGGCGACCCGGATCAGCGAAGATTATCTGCGTATCCTGCGCTTCTATCGCTTTGCGGCGCGTTTCGGGGACGGCGACCTCGAACCCGTCAGCCACGCCGCGGTGACCGCCGCGCGCCAGTCGCTCAAGAGCCTGTCGCGCGAGCGCATCGCCGACGAGTTGACCAAGATATTGTCGCTTCCCGATCCACGCGCAATCGTCGGCCAGATGGCGGCCGACGGCATCTTCGCGGTGATCCTGCCCGAACTCGACCCGGGGTTCGCGACCGCGCTCGACCGCTTGCTCGCCAATGAAAGTGCGGCGGCGGCGGCACCCGCGTCACTGCGGCGGCTCGCCGCGCTGTTGCCCGCCGACGCTGCCATTGCCGATCAGGTCGCGAGCCGGCTGCGCCTGTCGACGCGGCAACGCAAGCATCTGTCGGCGATCAGCGCGTATCGCCACGACGCGCGGCCGGTGCGTCAGCTTGCCCATGCCATCGGGATCGAGGCGGCGCGCGACGCGCGGTTGCTCGGCGGGAATGAGAGCGATGCAGCGGCTGCGGTCGCGGCGCTCGACGGCTGGACCGTGCCGCAGCTTCCGGTGCGCGGCGGCGACATCGTTGCACGCGGCATCGCGGCGGGGCCGGAGGTTGCGCGCATCCTGCAAGGCGTCGAGGCGCAATGGGTGGCGGAGGATTATCCGGACGCCGCGCGCGTCGCGGAACTGGTCGATCAGATGATCGGGCGGAGCAGCGACTGACGCCAATAGGCGATCGCCGCGCGGGCATCCATCGGCCGCGCGAACAGATAACCCTGACCGAAATCGCAGCCGAGCGCCGAGAGCAGCCGCGCCTGGTCGGCGGTTTCCACACCCTCGGCCGTGGTGCGCATGCCCAGCACTTCGGCAAGGCTCTGGATCGTGCGGACGATAGCCGCCTTGTCGCGGTCCTCGACCATATGGTCGACGAAGCTGCGATCGATCTTGAGGACGTCAAGCGGCAGGCGCTGGAGATAGGCGAGGTTCGAATAGCCGGTACCGAAATCGTCCATCGCGACCCGGGCCTCGACCGCCTTGAGTTCGCTCAGCACCGACAGCGCAAGGTCGGGATCGCCGATGATCGCGCTTTCGGTGAGTTCGATCATCAGCCGGTCGCCGCCGATGCCGTGCCGCGCCAGCGCCTCGCGGACCACCGCCGCGACATCATCACGAACGAGCTGGATCGCCGAGACATTGACCGAGATATAGCAGTCGACCGGGGCATCATTCTCGCGGTCCCACGCGGCGAGCGTTTCGGCCGCCTTGGCGATCGCCCATTGGCCGAGCGGGACGATCAACCCCGAATCCTCGGCAACGGGGATGAATTCGGAGGGCGACACCGCGCGGCCGGCGCTGTTGTTCCAGCGCGCCAGCGCCTCGAAGCCCGCGACCTTGCCGGTCGACAGTTCGACGAGCGGCTGGAAGTCGAGGTGCAGCCGGTCTTCCTCGATCGCGTTGCGCAATTCGGTTTCGAGCCCGAAGCGATTGTCGGCGAGCAGCGCCGCCTCGGGTTCGTAGATTTCGATGCGGTCGGTCTGCTTCGCCCGCTTGAGTGCGATCTGCGCGTGGCGGATCTGATCGGCGACATCGGTGTCGGGCGCGGATTGAATCGCGCACCCCAGCGCGCAATCGACGCTGACCTTCAGCTCGCCGATGCGGAAGGGGTGGTCGAAGCAGCCACGGATGCGGCGCGCCATTTCGCGGACGTCGGCCTTGCCGCCCGCGATACGCGTCGAAATCGCGAACTCGTCGCCGCCGGTGCGCGCCAATATGTCGCCGCTGCGCAGGCTCGATTTCAGACGCCGCGCCACTGTGATGATCAGCTCGTCTCCGGCCAGCGGACCGATATGTTCGTTGATGCGGCTGAACCGCGCGAGGTCGAGCAGCAGGATGGCATGATCGCCCGCTTCCTGCTCGGTACTGCGCTGTTCGACCAGCTCCTCGAACCCGGCGCGATTGGGCAGGCCGGTCAGGCTGTCGGAAACGAGTTCGCGGCGCAGATTGCGCTCGGTCATCATTTCCTGCGTCCGGTCGATCAGGGTCAGCAGGAACAGCGAATCGTCGCCGCTCTCGTCCGACAGCGGGCCGATCGATCCGCGCAGGTCGCGCGCCGCCGGGCCTTCGCCCAGGCGGCAGGAAAATTCGTGGACGCCGCCGATATGCTGTGCGGCCTTTTCGATCGCGCGGCGCAATTCGATCGGCGCCTCGACACCCGCCGGCGACAGGTCGAGCCGGTCGAAGGCGGCATTGCTGGCATGCAGGCGAAAATTGCCGCGCGCCAGCGGCCGCACAAGCGCGGCGGGGACCGGTAAGGCGTCGATCCAGCCGACAAACAAGGATGGCCGGTCTTCACCGGTTCTATCTATTGGCATAACAAAGGGTTTGATGCGACCTTTCCCCATTGGTCGATGCCTAAGTGACCGGAGGTAAAGAAGCTATTTACGGCAACGTAAATTGCGATCAGTCGAAGCGATTGTTACGCGGGAAACCGGTTGGCGGCATCCGCCCCGACGCACTGCGCGCGACGCGCCACGGCCCGAGGTCGGTTTCAGTGCGCACGCGCCCCGTCTCGCCGCCCATCGTCCAGCTCAACCCTTCGGCAAAGACGAAGCTCGTCGCGTCGGACAGGCCGCCATCGCGATATTTCTGCAGCATCACGCCCTGACCGCGCGCCATCACCGGCACTTCGGCGATCGGGAAGACGACAAGTTTGCGGTTCTCGCCGATCACCGCGACGCTGTCATGGTTCGCCGCGATCGTGCGGACGACCGACAAGTGTGCCTTGGGCTTCAGATTGACGACATTGCGGCCCTTGCGCGTTTCGGCGATCACATCGGCCATCTGCGCGACGAAGCCGTGCCCGCTCGACGAAGCGAGCAGCAGCCGGCCGTCGGCGCTCGCCGGGATCAGCGCGACGATGCGGGCGTCGGGGTCGATATCGACCATCAGGCGCAGCGGCTCGCCGAAGCCGCGCCCGCCGGGCAGCTTGTCGGCGCCCACGGTATAGAAGCGCCCGTCGCTCGCCGCGACGAGCAGCTTGTCGGTCGTCTGGGCATGCACCGCAAAGGCGAGTTCGTCGCCTTCCTTGAACTTGAACTCGGCCCATTGATCCGCCGCGACATGGCCGCGCTGGGCGCGAATCCACCCGCGCTTCGACAGGATCACCGTCACCGGTTCCTTCTCGATCATCGCGTCGAGCGGAATGTCGCGCACCGGCGCGGCTTCGGCGATCGCGGTGCGCCGCGCGCCGAGCGGCGTGTCGAGGCCATAGACGGCCTTCAGCTTTTCCAGATCCTTGCGCAGCCGCGTCTTCTGGCGGTCCTTGCTCGCGACGAGCTTCGCCAGTTCCTCGCGCTCGGCGATCAGGTCGGCCTGCTCGCGCTTCAGCTCCATTTCCTCAAGCTTGCGCAAGCTGCGCAGGCGCATGTTGAGGATCGCCTCGGCCTGGCGGTCGGTCAGCTCGAATTCGGCCATCATCACCGCCTTCGGCTCGTCCTCGGTACGGATGATCTCGATCACCCGGTCGAGGTTCAGGAAGGCGATGAGATAGCCGCCGACCAGTTCCAGCCGATCGTCGATCTTGCCGATGCGATGCTCCGCGCGGCGAACAAGGACGATGATCTGATGCTGCAACCATTCGGTGAGCAATTGGTGCAGCCCCATCACCTTGGGCGTGCGCGTCGCATCGAGGACGTTGAGGTTGAGCGCGAAGCGGCTTTCGAGCTCGGTCAGCCGGTAGAGGCTTTCCTTCAGGATGTCGGGATCGACGTTGCGGCTCTTGGGCACCAGCACGATGCGGATATCCTCGGCGCTTTCGTCGCGGACATCTTCGAGGATCGGCAGCTTCTTGTCGGCGATCAGCTGCGCGATCGCTTCGATCAGCTTGCCCTTGGAAACGCCATAGGGAATCTCGCTGATGACGAGCTGCCACGTGCCGCCCGCCTGCTTCTCGATCCCCGTCTCCTCCCACGCGCCGTCCTGCTTGCCGGTCGAAAAGCGCGCGCGGACGCGAAAACTGCCGCGTCCGGTTTCATAGGCGTGGGCAATCGTCTCCGCGCTGTCGACGATGACGCCGCCGGTCGGGAAATCGGGGCCGCGCACATGCGTCAGCAACTCGGCAAGCTCGGCCCTGGGATTGTCGAGCAGCACCAGCGCGGCGTCGATCACCTCGGCGGCGTTGTGCGACGGAATGTTGGTCGCCATGCCCACCGCAATACCGCTCGCGCCATTGGCAAGCAGGTTGGGGAACAGGCCGGGCATGATCTCCGGCTCTTCGTCTTCGCCATTATAGGTCGGACGGAAATCGACCGTGCCTTCGTCGAGCCCCTGCATCAGGTCGATCGCGACGCGCGTCAGCCGCGCCTCGGTATAGCGATAGGCGGCGGCGTTATCGCCGTCGATGTTGCCG
>NZ_MEFH01000148.1:0-7402 GCF_001725095.1 Sphingopyxis sp. SCN 67-31
GGGCCGGGCTTCATCAACCTGCGCGTCGCCGACGATAGCTGGCGCGACGAACTGGCGCTGATCCATGCCGAGGCGGGCGACTATGGCCGCTCGGCGATGGGCGCCGCGCGGCGCGTCAATGTCGAATATGTGTCGGCGAACCCGACCGGCCCGATGCACGTCGGCCATTGCCGCGGCGCGGTGGTGGGAGACGCGCTGGCGGCGCTGCTCGAATATTCGGGGCACAAGGTCACGCGCGAATATTATGTCAATGACGCTGGCGCGCAGGTCGATGTGCTCGCGCGCTCGGTCCACATGCGCTACCGCGAGGCGCTGGGCGAAGATATCGGGGCGATCCCCGAGGGGCTCTACCCCGGCGATTATCTGAAGCCCGTCGCTGAAAAGCTCGCCGCCGAATATGGCGACCGCTATGTCGGCGCGCCCGAAAGCGCGTGGCTCGGCCTGTTCCGCGCCGAGGCGGTGAGCGCGATGATGGACATGATCCGCGCCGACCTCGCCAAGCTGGGCATCCATCATGATCTCTTCTCGTCGGAGGCCGAGCTGCAGGCCGAGGGCAAGCCTGCCGCCGCCGAAAAATGGCTGCGCGAGCATGACCTGGTCTATGACGGTGTGCTCGAAGCGCCGAAGGGCGAGACGCCCGAGGATTGGGAGCCGGTTGAACTGCCGCTGTTCCGCTCGACCAAGTTCGGCGACGATCAGGACCGGCCGATCAAGAAATCGGACGGGAGCTGGACCTATTTCGGCGCCGACCTCGCCTATCATTATCAGAAGGCGCAGGACGCCGACGAGCTGATCGACATCTGGGGCGCCGACCATGCGGGGACGGTCAAGCGGATCAAGGCGGCGGTCGCGGCGCTGACCGGCGGCACCAAGAAGTTCGACGTCAAGCTGGTCCAGATGGTCCGGCTGCTCAAGAATGGCGAGCCGTTCAAGATGTCGAAGCGCGCGGGCAATTTCGTCACGCTCGCCGACATCGTCGATGAGGTCGGCAAGGATGCGGTGCGCTTCACCATGCTGACGCGCAAGGCCGACGCGCAGATGGATTTCGACTTTGCCAAGGTGGTCGAGGCGTCGCGCGACAATCCGGTCTTCTATGTTCAATATGCTCACGCGCGTATCGCGTCGCTGAAGCGCAAGCTCGCCGATGCGGGCATCGCCGCGGCGGCGCCCGACATCGCGCGGCTCGATGCCTATGAGCTGGGGCTGGTCAAGCTGCTTGCGCAATTCCCGCGCACGGTCGAGGCGGCGGCGACGGCGCGCGAGCCGCATCGCATCGCCTTTTATCTGGGCGATGTCGCCGCGGCCTTTCATGCGTGGTGGAACATGGGCAACGATCGGCCCGACGCCCGTATCATTTTGGCAAATGACGCCGAACTGACCGCAACCCGCCTTTATTTGGCCGATGGAATCGGGCAGGTTATCCGCAACGGGCTGCACCTGATGGGGGTGGAGGCGCTCGAGGAGATGGCGTGATGGCGACGGATGCGGGATTGGGGCTGGAGGACGAGGATCGCCTGCCGTGGCTGGAACCCGCCGAAGGTTTCGAGGATGATGCCGAAGTCTCGCCCGCGCGCCTGCTCATCATGGTGCTCGGCGGCTTGCTGCTGATCGGCGCGGTGCTCGGCGGGCTGTGGTGGGTCCAGAACGGCGGCGCGCGCGGGCAGGGCGAGCTGATCGTCGCCGACAAGGGCGATTACAAGGTGCCGCCCAAGACCGACGGCGCCAAGACGTTCGAGGGTGAGGGCGCAGCGAGCTTTGCGGCGAGTGAAGGACTGACCCCAGGCGGCAAGGTCGACCCGACTCGCATGCCCGAGGAACCCGCAGTGACACCCGCCGAACGCGACGCGATGGCGCAGGCCGAGGCCGCGAAGGCGCAGGCCGACAAGGCCGCCGCTGCAAAGGCCGAAGCGGCGCGGATCGCGGCGGCTGACAAGGGCAAGCCCAAGCCCGCGGCGATGTCGGTCAAGACCGGCGATACGGCGAGCGCGCAGGCCGCGGCGGCCGGCGCCGCGACCGGACTGGTCCAGCTCGGCGCGTTCAGCAGCGAGGCGGCGGCGAACAAGGCGTGGGGCAATCTGAGCAAGCGCTTTGCCTATCTGTCCGAATTGAACCGGTTCGTTTCGCCGGTGAAGACCGGCAGCGGCACCGTCTACCGTTTGCGCGTGGCGACGGGAACGGCGGCTAACGCATCGAATTTGTGCGGGAAATTGCGCGTCGCGGGCGAAAATTGCGTCGTCGTTCGCTGATATCGCCCGTTTTGCCGCACCCGCCGTTGGTTCGCCGCACCGGCTATGGCATAGTCGATCCCTTGGCCGATGCCTGAGGGGGCGTCCGCCGGTGGAGGTTGACGTACGATGATACCCGCGATCTTCGGCCTGTCGGGCCTGACGCTGACCGACGACGAGCGCGCTTTCTTTCGCGACAGCGCGCCCGCGGGCTATATATTGTTCGGCCGCAATATCGAGAACCGCACCCAGCTTCGCCGCCTGACCGATACGCTGCGCGAGCTTGACGGGCGCGCCAATCTGCCGATCCTGATCGATCAGGAAGGCGGCCGCGTCGCGCGCATGAAGGCACCCGAATGGCCCGATTTTCCGAGCGGGGCGGCGTTCGATGCGCTGTACGAGCGCGCGCCGGCAAGCGCGATCGAGGCGGCGCGGCTCAATGCGATGGCGCTCGCTTCCATGCTTGCCGAAGTGGGGATCACCGTCGATTGCCTGCCGCTGCTCGACGTACGCCAGCCGGGGGCAAGCGATGTGATCGGCGATCGCGCGCTGGGCAGCGAGCCGATGCGCGTTGCGGCGCTGGGCCGCGCGATCCTGAGCGGATTGCAGGACGGCGGCGTCGTTGGGGTCGTCAAGCATATTCCGGGGCATGGCCGTGCGCTGCTCGATTCGCACAAGGCGCTGCCCGTCGTCGATGCCCACGACCGCGAGTTGCAGACCGACCTCGCGCCCTTTGCGGCGCTGCGTGACGCGGCGATGGCGATGACCTGCCACGTTATCTTCAAGGCGTGGGATCCCGATCTGCCCGCGACGCTGTCGCCGACGATCATCGGCAGCGTGATCCGTCAGCGCATCGGCTTTCACGGCCTGCTGATGACCGACGACCTCGATATGGAGGCGCTGTCAGGCGACGTCCCGTCGCGCGCGGCGGCGGCGATCGCCGCGGGCTGCGACCTGGCGCTCAACTGCTGGGCGAAGATGGACGACATGGTCGGCATCGCCAACGCACTCGACCCCATCGGCGCGGACTCGCTCGCGCGGCTCGAAGGCGCGATGGAGCGGATCGCCGGGATGCACGACGAGCGCCAGTTCGCGGCGCTGATCGACCAGCGCGACGCGCTGCTGGCGCTGGCGTGATGGCGGGCTGAGGCATCGATGGAGGAACTGCCGCTCGAATATGAAGTCGTGCCGGCAGCGGCGGAGCGCGAGGATGCGCTCCAGCTCAATCTCGAAAGCTGGGAAGGGCCGCTCGACCTGCTGCTGACGCTCGCGCGCAGTCAGAAGGTGGACCTGCGCCAGATTTCGATCCTGGCGCTGGTCGAACAATATCTGACTTTCATCGCCGAGATGCGCGCAAAGCTGGAGGTTGCGGCCGATTATCTGGTGATGGCAGCGTGGCTTGCCTATCTGAAATCGGCGCTGCTGCTGCCCAAGGATCCGACCGAAGATCCGTCGCCCGACGAACTGGCGCTGCGTCTGCAATTGCGCTTGCAGCGGCTCGCAGCGATGCGCGAGGCGGCGGCGCGGCTGCTGGCGCGCGACCGGATCGGCCGCGACGTCTTCCTGCGTCCGAACCCAGAAGGATTGCAGGATTTAAAGGTGCGGCGCTGGGATGCGAGCCTGTACGATCTGCTCTCAGCTTATGGGCAGGTCAAGCTGCGCACCGAACCCGTCGTGCATATGGTCGCGCGGCGCCCCGTGGTGACGCTCGACGCGGCGCTCACCCACTTGCAGCGGATGCTGGGCGTCCAGCTCGATTGGGCCGAGTTGTCGGCCTTTCTGCCCCCCGATTATCAAGGGCCGCTGCGCCGGTCGGCGATCGCGTCGAGCTTTGTCGCCGCGCTCGAACTGGCGCGGCAGGGGCGGGTCGAATTGCGGCAGGAGGCGGCGTTCGAGCCCCTTTATCTGAAAGCGAGCCAGGGATGAGCGAGATCGACGACCGCGAACGCGCGATAGAGGCAATGGTCTTTGCCAGCGACGAGGCGCTTGATGCGCGTCAGATTGCCGGGCGTTTTCACGACGAACTGACGCCGGGCGAAGTGCGCGCGATTCTGCAGGCGATCGCGGCGCGCCACGCGGGGAGCGGTATCGAACTGGTCGAGCGCGGCGGCCACTGGCATTTCCAGACCCCCGCCGATCTTGCGCATCTGCTCCGCCGCGAACGCGACGATCCGCGCAAGCTGTCGCGCGCCGCGGCGGAAGTGCTGGCGATCATTGCCTATCACGAGCCGGTGAGCCGCGCCGAGATCGAGGCGATCCGCGGCGTCCAGACGTCGAAAGGGACGCTGGACGTGCTGATGGAGGCCGAATGGATCGCGCCTGCCGGGCGGCGCGAGGTGCCGGGGCGGCCGCTGATCTACAAGACCACCGACGCTTTCCTGCAGCATTTCGGGCTCGCGAGCCGCAAGGATCTGCCCGGGATCGAGGATCTGCGCGCGGCGGGCCTGCTCGACCCGGTCGATCTCGCCTTCGATGCGGCGATGGACGAACTGGACCTAGTAAAAGACGGCGAGGAAGCCTAGATAGCGGCCTCAAGGAGAATTTGAGATGGGTAGCTTCAGCATCTGGCACTGGCTCGTGGTCGGGATTCTCGTCCTGCTATTGTTCGGCAAGGGTCGCTTTTCGGACATGATGGGCGACGTCGCCAAGGGCATCAAAAGCTTCAAGAAGGGCATGGCCGAAGACGATGTGCCGCCGCCCGCACCGCGCCAGATCGATGGTCAGCGCGCGCCCGAGGCCACCCCGACCCCCACCGCGGAAACCGAAAACCGCTGATCGCGGCCCGCACGCGGGGGAAGGCCTGAACGATGTTCGACGTCGCGCCGACCGAGTTGCTGCTCGTCGTGGTGGTAGCCCTGGTCGTCATCGGACCCAAGGATCTGCCGAAGGCGATGCGTTTTGTCGGCAAATGGGTCGCCAAGGCCCGCGGCATGGCGCGCCACTTCCGTTCGGGACTCGACACGATGATGCGCGAGGCCGAGCTTGAGGAGCTGGAAAAGCAGTGGCGCGAACAGAATGACGCGATCATGCGCCAGTTCCCGCGCGTCGATGGCGTCGATGCGCCGCCAATGATTCCGGCGACCTCGCTGCCCGACGCGGGCGCGGCCGACGCCGGCGAAACGCCGCCCGTCGATCCCGATCATGCCGCGGCCCTGACGCCGCCTACCGCCGCCCCGGCCGGCTCGTCGACCGAAACTCCGCCGGAAACCCACGCCGTTCCGCCGAAGGACGGCCCGTTGCCATGAGCGCCGATACGCCAGTCCATAAAGAGGATGAGGATGGCGCGGGCGGCAAGATGCCGCTGCTCGACCATCTGATCGAGCTGCGGTCGCGGCTGCTGAAATCGCTACTCGCGATCGCGCTCGCATTCGGCGTGTGCCTCTATTTCGCGCGGCCGATCTTCGGCGTGCTAGTGCATCCGCTCGTCGCGGCGGGGCAGGGCAAGCTGATCTATACGCAATTGTTCGAGGCGTTTTTCGTCGAGATCAAGGTTGCGCTGTTCGCGGCGATGATGATCGCCTTTCCGGTGATCGCCAATCAGCTGTGGAAATTCGTCGCGCCGGGCCTTTATCGCAAGGAGCAGCGCGCCCTGCTGCCCTTCCTCTTCGCAACGCCGGTCCTGTTCGCGATCGGCGCCTCCTTCGCCTATTTCATCACCATCCCGATCGCGCTGAAATTCCTGCTCGGCTATCAGGGCGAGATCGGCGGCGTGACGCAGGAAGCGCTGCCGTCGGTAGGCAATTATCTGAGCTTCGTGATGCAGTTCATCATGGCGTTCGGCATCGCCTTTCTGTTGCCGATCCTGCTGATGCTGGTCGAGCGCGCCGGGCTGGTGACGCGCCAGCAGCTGATCGGCGCGCGCCGCTACATGATCGTCGCGGCGTTCGCGATCGCCGCCGTGTTCACGCCGCCTGACGTGATGAGCCAGCTCCTCCTCGCGGTGCCGCTTGTGTTCCTTTACGAGATTTCGATCTTTGCGATCTGGTTTACCCAGCGCCGACGCAAAACAGGCGCCGAAGCGGCGCCTGTCGAGCCTCCGGAAGAGGCTAAAGGGTAAGTAACCCGCCGATCAGTGAATGGCGTCGTCGCCAGCTTGGCCGACCGATTCGATATCGCGGCCGACGCCCTTCACCGTGTTGCAGCCAGCGACCAGAAAGCTGGCGAGCAGGGTAAGAAGGATTACGCGAGCACTCGTCATAGTCTGTCACCTCTCACGGTATTTTTGCAAAATGGCCCGGCGCGCTTCGAGGGGGGGGGAGGGAATGCGAGCCGGGCCAATGTTGCTGAGCAGCGCTGCGGGGGGGCGATGATCGCTGCTCGAATGGGAAACCCGTGTTGCGAGCGATAAGTTCCGCAAAAAAAATCGCCGCGATGAAAAAATTTTCGGGGAGCCCGGCGAAGCGTGCAAATCCAGCGACTTGGGTCAGCCCATCGCCGTCAGGCCGCTGAGCACCGCAAGCCCGAGGAACGAGAAAAAGCCCATCATGTCGGTCATCGTCGTCACGAAGACGGCCGACGATACCGCCGGATCGATGTCGAAACGGTCGAGCGTTACCGGCACCAAGATGCCCGCGAGCCCCGCGACCAGATTGTTGATAAGCATCGCCGACGCGATCACCGCGCCGAGCAGCGGATTGCCGAAGATGAGCGCGGTCCCTGCGCCGATCAGAATGCCGAGCGACAGGCCGTTGACCGTCGCGATGCGAAATTCGCGCAGGATCATGCGCATCGTGTTCGATGCGGTAAGCTGATTGGTGGCGATCGCGCGCACGGTCACGGCCAGCGTCTGCGTCCCGGCGTTGCCGCCCATGCCCGACACGATCGGCATCAGCACTGCGAGCAGCGCATATTTGGCGATCGCGGTTTCGAAGATGCCGACGACCGATGCGGCGAGCATCGCGGTGCCGAGGTTGACGACCAGCCAACTTAGCCGGGTGCGGATGGTCAGCGCGATCGGTTCGTTGATGTCGCCGTCGCCGGCACCCGACAGGCGCAAGATATCCTCGCCCGCCTCTTCCTGGATGATGTGGACGACGTCGTCGACCGTGATCATCCCGACGAGCCGCCCCGCCTTGTCAACCACCGCGGCCGAGATGAGCGCATATTTCTGGAAGCGCAGCGCGACCTCTTCCTGGTCCATGTCGACCGGGATCAGCGTCTGTTCGCGCCTCATGATG
>NZ_MEFH01000149.1:0-7313 GCF_001725095.1 Sphingopyxis sp. SCN 67-31
CGTCTTCCTCGACCGCGGCGAAATCGTCTCGCAGCGCGGGCGCCGCAAGAACGACATCGAGCGTTTCTTCGCCGAACCCGGCGACCTTGCGCAGGGCGCGCCGCTAATCGTGCTGATAGACGCCGGATCGGCATCGGCGTCCGAAATCGTGGCCGGCGCGCTGCAGGACCAGCACCGGGCGCTGATCATGGGCGAACGCAGTTTCGGCAAGGGGTCGGTGCAGACCGTGCTGCCGCTGACCGACACGACGGCGCTGCGCCTGACGACGGCGCGCTATTACACCCCGTCGGGTCGCAGCGTGCAGGAAGGCGGGATCGAGCCCGATATCCGTGTGCCGCAGTTGTCCGACCCCGATTACAAGGATCGTCCGCGCTTTCGCGAAAGCGACCTGCGCCGCCATCTGATCAACGAGAAAAAGGTCGACAACAGCCTGCTCGAAAAGGACGAGAAGGACGATCCGCGCTTCACCGCCACCGCCGAGGAGCTGAAGGCCAAGGGCATCGACGATTATCAGCTCTATTATGCGCTGCAGACGATCGGTCGCATCGGCCCGTCGACTTCGCGTATGGCGCAGGCGACCAAGCCCGCCGCCAAGCCGACGACGCGCAACTAAGAGGGGCTGAACCACGATGCGAATGTCGCGTTACGCCGCGCCGCTTGCCGCGCTTGCCATCCCGCTGGCGCTCTATGGCGGTGCGCTGGTGTCGCAATTCGGCTTCGGACTCCACCCGTGCGAGATGTGCTACTGGCAGCGCTGGCCGCATCAGGCGGCGATCGTGCTGGCGGCGCTGGCACTGCTGCTCTCCCGCAATACGGCGGCGATGCGCGGGCTGACCCTGCTCGCCGCAATCGCCATCGCGATCAGCGGCGTCATCGGCGTCTTTCACGCCGGGGTCGAATATGGCTTCTGGGAAGGGCTGACGACATGCAGCACCGGCGTCAGCGGACCGGTATCGCTCAGCGACATCATGGCGGCGCCGATCACCCGCTGCGACGTCCCGCAATGGACGCTGCTCGGCGTTTCGCTCGCCGGTTTCAACGCGATCTTCTCGCTCGCCGGCGCGGCGTTCGTCTTGACCTTGCTGCGCCGCCGTCCCACATCGGCGGCATGATGACAGCTGACCGCAAAACGGCCTCGATGATCCGCGTCGATCAGGCGGGCGAATATGGCGCGACGCGCATTTATGCGGGTCAGCTCGCGGTGATGGGCGACCGCCATCCGATGGCGCGCGAGATCGCGCATATGGCCGAACAGGAAGAGCGGCACCGCAAATTTTTCGACGCGATGGTCGCGCGCCGCGGCGTGCGCCCCACCGCGCTTCAGCCGTTCTGGAACGTCGCGGGCTTCGCGCTCGGCGCCGTCACCGCCGCGATGGGGCCGCGCGCCGCCATGGCCTGCACCGCCGCCGTCGAGACCGAGATCGATCGCCATTATCGCGAACAGCTCGATACGCTGGGCGACAGCGACCCCGAACTGAGCGCAGCGGTTGCCGATTTCCGCGCCGAAGAGCTGGAGCATAAGGAAGCGGCGATTGCCGCGGGGGCCGAAAGCGCACCCGCCTATCCGTTGCTCAGCCTCGCGATCCGCGCGGGCTGCCGCGCAGCCATCGCGCTGTCGAAGCGTATCTGATAGGGTTCCACGGGGAAAGCCTGACCGTTCAGCGCGGATGCAGGCAGCGGGTGGCAAGCCGCCCGAAACGAAAAGGAAATGACGATGACCCGCCTGCCGCTTGCCATGCTGATCCTCGCCGGGGCAGCGATCGCCCAGCCTGCCGCCGCGCAAGATACGGGGCCGGTGGGCCCTGCGAATGAGAAGATCAATCAGGTCATCGTCTATGGCAACGACAAATGCCCCGAGGCGAATGGCGATGAAATCCTGGTCTGCGCCGTGCTGCCCGAAGGCGACCGTTACCGTGTCCCGCAGATTTTCCGTGGCGGCGACCCGCTCGACCCGCGCAACGAAGCCTGGGTGAATCGGGTCGTATCGCTCCAGCGCGTCGGCCGCTTCGGCACCGACAGCTGTTCGCCGGTCGGACTCGGCGGCTTCACGGGCTGCACCCAGCAATTGCTCGCCGGCGCCAAGGCCGAGCGGCAGGCCGCCGACAAGACCGACTGGCAGGCGATGATCGCCGACGAGCGCGCCAAGCGCCTCGCCGGGATCGACGCTGCCGCCGACACGGTCGAAGCAGCCGTCGTCGCCGAGGAAAAGGCGCTGGCCGACCGGCAGAAGCAGGCCGAAGAGACGGCGCCCGCAACCGACGCACCGGCAACCGACAATCCCGACGCCGAACCGCTGCCGGTCCCCCCGCCGCGCTGATTTGCGGCACGGCGCGCGGCGCGCGCCTCTCTCTACCGCCATTTTCGACTCGGGCAGAGTTCGGCCTCGCCACGCGGGCTGATGGGGCGCGCCTTCGCGCCCGGCGCCCGGCGAAACAACCGAATCTGCGGCAATATCAGCCGTCGGACCCGATTTTGTTGCGATTCTGCGGTGAATCGAACCCGAAAATTAACGAATCGCTGGCAACCTGTCTTGACTTGGGAATTTTCGGCTGAAAACTTCGCATTTATGGGAATCGCCAGCCGGGGAGGCTGAAAAACAACATGGCATCGACCTTCGAACCGCGCCTTTGGCGCCGCGCTACCGCCAGCGTTCCACCGGCACGCAGTCTGGGTCGACGCATGACCTGGCACGCCGCCGCCGCGCTGATCGTTTTTGCGGCCCTCCAGGTCTGGCTGGTGATGAGCGCGGTTTCGGCCGGCGCCCCGTCGATGCTGGCGGTCGTGTCGCTGATCGTCGTCCTTGCGCTCGCGCTTCCCGTCGCGCGCTCGACCGAGCGGCGCTGGTATCATCTGAGCCGCCAGGCGCTGGCAAGCTGGGGGCTGCACGCCCGCTTCCGCCGCGATGTGCGCCGCCTGTGGGTTGCCGCGATCACCCTGCCCTTCCTGTGGGTCAGCGGTGCGATGGCGGCCACCGATGCCATCGCCGCCATCGCGCGCTGAAGCGCACGTCATCCGACTTTGATTTTGACGCCCCGCCGCGCGCCGTATAGGGCGCGGCCATGCTGAGTGTTTCCGAAGCCCTCGACCGCGCGCAAATGCTGTGCGCCGCCGCGACCAAGGCGGGCGCCGACGCCGCCGACGCGCTTTACTATTGCAATGCCGCGACCTCGGTCTCGATGCGGCTCGGCGCGCTCGAGGATGTCGAGCGGTCCGAGGGGCAGGATATCAGCCTGCGCGTTTTCGTCGGGCAGCGCAGCGCCAGCGTCTCGACCGCCGACATGGATGCCGCCGAACTGGCGAAGCTCGTCGAGCGCTGCGTTGCCATGGCACGCGAGGCTCCCGAAGATCCCTATGCGGGCCTTGCCCCCGCCGACCGCCTGTTCACCGGCCCGGTCCCCGATTTCGATCTCGACGACGGCAGCGAAGCCGATCCCCAGGCGCTGCGCGAGGCCGCGCTGGCGGTCGAGGAGGCCGCGCGCGCCGTCACCGGCGTCACCAACAGCGAAGGCGGCAGCGCGAGCCACAGCCGCACGCGCTTCGCGCTCGCGACGAGCCATGGCTTCGCCGGCGGCTATGGGTCGAGCGGGCACAGCCTGTCGGCGAGCGTCATCGCCGGCGAAGGTGCGGCGATGCAGCGCGATTATGGCTGGCACAGCGCGCATCATCTGTCCGACCTCGAAAGCGCCGCCGAAATCGGCGCGCGCGCCGGAACCCGCGCCGTCGCGCGGCTGAACCCCGGCAAGGCGCCCGTCGGCAAGGTGCCGGTCGTCCTCGATCCGCGCATCGGCAGCAGCATCGTCGGCCATCTGCTCGGCGCGATCGCCGGCCCCGCGATCGCCCGCGGCACCAGCTTCCTGCTCGGCAAGGAAGAGCGGGCGCTGTTCGACAGCGCAATCGTCGTGCGCGACGAACCGCATCGTCCGCGCGGGCTGCGCAGCCGGGCCTTTGACGGAGAGGGCCTGCCGACCGCCGCCCGCGATATCGTCGCCGATGGCCGCATTACGGGGTGGCTGCTCGACACCGCGTCGGCGAAGCAGCTCGGGCTCGAACCGACCGGCCATGCGAGCCGCGGCGGCGGCGCGTCGGGGGTCTCTGCCAGCAACCTGCATCTCGCGGCCGGGTCGATCACGCCCGACGCGCTGATCGCCGACATCGACCGCGGCGTCTATATCACCGAACTGATCGGCCAAGGCGTCAACCCCGTGACCGGCGATTATAGCCGCGGCGCGTCGGGTTTCCTGATCGAGGGCGGGCGGATCGCCGGCCCGATCGCCGAATTCACGATCGCGGGCAATCTGATCGACATGTTCGCCGCGCTGGTCCCCGCCGACGATCTGGTCTTCCGCCACGGCACCAATGTGCCGACGCTGCGCATCGACGGCATGACCGTCGCCAGCAGCTAGGCCGGCCGCCCGATGCCCGCGCGCAACCTGGAAGCCGTGATCGCCGCGACGCGCGAGGTCGGCGACATGGCGATGGCGCGCTGGCGCGGCGAGGGCAAGGCGGTCAATGTCTGGCACAAGTCGGAAAATAATCCGGTCAGCGACGTCGATCTGGCGGTCGACGCCCGGTTGAAGGCGGTTCTCGGCGCGATGGTGCCGGAGGCCGGATGGCTTTCGGAGGAAACCGCGGACAACAGCGACCGGCTGTCGCGCCGTTTCATGTGGTGCGTCGACCCCATCGACGGCACCCGCGACTTCATCCGCGGCCGTCCGGGCTGGGCGGTGTCGGTCGCGCTGGTCGTCGACGGCGCCCCCGAAATCGGCGTGCTCTACGCGCCCGCGCTCGACGAACTGTGGGTCGCCCGCAAGGGTCAGGGCGCGACGCTCAACGGCGAAACGCTGCGCGCCAGCCGCCGGATGATCTTCAACGGATCGCGCGTTCCCGCCGACAGCCTGCCCAAGATCGACCGCGACCTCATCATGGTGACAAAACCCAACAGCATCGCGCTGCGCATGGCGCTGGTCGCCGACGACCGCGCCGATCTGGTCGCGACGCTGCGCTGGGGTTTCGAATGGGACGTCGCCGCCGCGGCGCTGATCGCGACCGAGGCCGGTGCGACTGTCACCGACGCCTTTGGCGAGCCGCTCGTCTTCAACACGCCGCGCGCGCAGGCCTTCGGCGTCATTGCCTGCGCGCCGGGTATTCATCGCGCGGTCGTCAACCGGCTCCACGACCGCGCGGTGGCGCTGACCGCCGACGATTGAGGCGCGCCCCGGCAGGCTGCAAAAGCCGCCGCTTCGCTTGACAATTCGCCCGACTCACCCTAATTGCCGCTGCATTCCAACACCCTGACCGGACGGCGAAACGCTCAGCGCGTCTTCGTGGTCCGTTTTTTGCGTTGGAAAACAGACGCTTTGAGATAGGGATCGTTTGCCAGCGAACCCTGTGGAGCAGGAGAAAGAACAGATGGCACGTATCGCGGGCGTAAACCTGCCCACCAACAAGCGCGTAATCATCGCGCTCACCTACATCCACGGCATCGGCCGCAAGACCGCCGTCGACATCGCCGACAAGCTCGGCATCGACCACACCCGCCGCATCCAGGACCTGTCGGACGCCGAAGTCCTGCAGATCCGCGAAACGATCGACGCCGACCTCACGGTCGAGGGTGATCTTCGCCGCAACACGGCGATGAACATCAAGCGTCTCATGGACCTCGCCTGCTATCGCGGCCTGCGTCATCGCAAGGGCCTTCCGGTCCGCGGCCAGCGCACGCACACCAATGCGCGCACCCGCAAGGGCAAGGCCAAGCCGATCGCCGGTAAGAAGAAGTAAGAGCAGAGATTCGTCCGGGGGACGGATTTCCTTATTTCTCCGCCGGAGGTCGCCATCGCACTGGCACCACCGGTCGTTTTCAGGATTTAGGGTTTAGGAATTCAAAATGGCTCGTGAACCGCAGCGCCTTCGTCGGCGCGAACGCAAGAATATCTCGTCGGGCGTCGCCCACGTCAACGCGACCTTCAACAACACGATGATCACCATCACCGACGCGCAGGGCAATGCGATTGCCTGGTCGAGTGCCGGCATGATGGGCTTCAAGGGCAGCCGCAAGTCGACGCCCTATGCAGCGCAGGTTTGCGCCGAAGACGCCGGCAAGAAGGCCGCCGAACATGGCGTCCGCACGCTGGAAGTCGAAGTGAAAGGCCCCGGCGCCGGTCGTGAATCGGCCCTGCGCGCGTTGCAGGCGGTCGGTTTCCACATCACGTCGATCCGCGACGTGACGCCGATCCCGCACAACGGCGTACGTCCGGCCAAGCGCCGCCGCGTCTGACGTTTCCGGACTGGCGGTCTTCGGGCCGCTCTGCCGTCACCATATCTAACGCAGGACAGGCTCGACCCGCCCCGCCCGTCCCGCCCAAAGCAAAGGGAAGTCCATGACTGTCAATATCCGGAACTGGCAGGAATTGAAGAAGCCCAGCAACCTGGAAATCAAGGCTGGCAGCGACAGCAAGCGCAAGGCCACCTTCGTCGCCGAACCGCTCGAACGCGGCTTCGGCCTGACGCTTGGCAACGCGCTGCGCCGCGTGCTCCTGTCGTCGCTCCAGGGTGCGGCCATCACGTCGATCAAGATCGAGAACGTCCTGCACGAATTCTCGAGCCTGGCCGGCGTGCGCGAGGACGTGACCGACATCGTCCTCAACGTGAAGCAGATCGCGCTCAAGATGGAAGGCGAAGGCCCGAAGCGGCTGCAGCTTTCGGCGACCGGTCCCGCGACCGTCAAGGCCGGCGACATCATGGTGTCGGGTGACATCAAGGTGATGAACCCCGATCACGTGATCTGCCACCTCGACGACGGGGCGACGCTGA
The DNA here is from genome assembly GCF_001725095.1 of Sphingopyxis sp. SCN 67-31. Classification (NCBI taxonomy): domain Bacteria; kingdom Pseudomonadati; phylum Pseudomonadota; class Alphaproteobacteria; order Sphingomonadales; family Sphingopyxidaceae; genus Sphingopyxis; species Sphingopyxis sp. SCN 67-31. Next base: position 6,811 of record NZ_MEFH01000149.1, read on the forward strand.
ACATGGAACTCGTTGCCGACACCGGCAAGGGCTATGTTCCCGCGACGGCCAACCGTCCGGCCGACGCGCCGATCGGCCTGATCCCGGTCGATTCGCTCTACTCGCCGGTGCGCCAGGTCGCCTACAAGGTCGACAATGCCCGCATCGGTCAGGAACTGGACTATGACAAGCTGTCGCTGACCGTCGATACCGACGGCACCGTGACCCCGGAAGATGCCGTCGCCTATGCTGCGCGCATCCTCCAGGACCAGCTTCAGGTCTTCGTCCACTTCGAAGAAGCGATGAACGACAGCGGCCTCATCGGCATGGCGGCTCCGTCGGCTTCGACCGAGGAATCGGACGTCAACCAGCTCAACCGCTTCCTTCTCAAGAAGGTCGACGAGCTCGAACTGTCGGTTCGTTCGGCCAACTGCCTCAAGAACGACAACATCATCTACATCGGCGACCTGGTCCAGAAGACCGAGGCCGAGATGCTCCGCACGCCGAACTTCGGCCGCAAGTCG
>NZ_MEFH01000150.1:0-7306 GCF_001725095.1 Sphingopyxis sp. SCN 67-31
CGTGCTCGTCGCGATGCTGGTGCCGTCCTGCGTCTCGACCGTCACCTTCATGCCCGGGCGGATCAGCGAGAGATCGCGCGGGAAGATGTTGAACACCACTGTCGTCTGGCTGGGATCGGTGATCACATAGAGGGCGCGGTCGCCCGTGACGTCGCCCGGGTTCGCATTGCGTTCGGCAACCACGCCGCTCACCGTCGCCCGCACCGGATAGACCTGCAGGCTTTCGCTCGATTCGACGCGAGCGAGCAGGTCGCCGCGGCGGACATAATCGCCGACCGCCTTGGTGACCGACACCACGCGGCCGGGGAACTGGCCGCGGATTTCGGAGCGCGCCGTCGGCGAAAGCTCGACCGTCCCGAACAGTTCGCGCATGTCGCCAACCGTCGCCGGACCGACGACCGCGGTTTCGACGCCGCCCGCCTTGGCGGCTTCGGCGGTGATCCGCGTGCGCCCCTCGGGGCTCGCATATTTCCAGACGTGGCGCTTGCCGTCGGCGACGGCGACCACCTGGACATCAAAGCTGTGCGGCTCGGTCACGACCCCTTGGCCCGCCAGATATTTGCCCTGCGGCTGGAAAGCGAAGCGATCGACCTGCCCGCCGAGGCGGGTGAGCGTCATTTCGAGCTGGACTGACTTGGGATCGAGCGGCTTGCCGCCCCGCGACGGATAGACGCGGAAATGCGGATCGGTGCCATCTTCGAAGATCGTGACCTCGACCGCGAAGTCGCCGTCGGTCAGGAGGCGGCCGCCGTTTGGACCCTCAGCGGGCTCGTCGCCCTTCGCTTCGCCCTTTTCGGCTTCCTTGGCTCCCTCGCCGCAGGCCGAGAGGGGCAGGACGAGAAACAGCGCCGCTGCGGCGGCGCGTACAGATAGTTTGTTCATGGATTTGTCTCCGCAAGGTTGGCGGTGTCGAACCGGCCGGTGAGGCGATCGATTTCCGCGAGCAGGTCGCGGTAGTTCGTCATGGCCTCGGCCCATTGGCCCTGGATCTGGATGATGACGTCGGCGGCGTCCTGGACGTCGCTGAAGCGGAAGCCGCCGCGCCCATAGCCTTCGCGCACCTGAGCGAGCGTCTTCACCGCTTTCGGATAGACGTCGTTCATGATGCCCTCGGCGCGGACGCGCGCCGCATCGGCATCGGCCCGCAGCGAAGCCAGCCGCCGCAACCGGTCGAGCCGGTTCGCTTCTGACTGAAATTCGAGCTGTTGCCGTTCGGCCTGCGCCCGCGCGATATTGCCCTGGTTGCGGTCGAAGCGCCCGATCGGGATCGAAATCCCGCCGACGAGCGCGACGTCGTTCGTATCACGGAGGAAGCGCGTGCCTCCCGAGACCGTGACATCCTGTACGGCGCGGCTTTTCTCGACCACGACCCTTGCCCGGGCCTGGTCGACGGCGGCATCGAACACCGCGGCATCGGCCTCGGCGAGCGCCGGATCGCGCGGGTCGGGCTTCTCGATGCCTTCGGCGACCGTCAGATTTTCGACCGTACCGCCCCAGAAGGAGACGAGCAGCGCGCGCGCCGACTGGCGTTTCGCCACCGCCTCTTTCAGGGCAAGCTCGGCCTCGGTGATACGGGCATCCGCGCGCGTCTCGACGAAGAGCGGATCCTTGTACCCGCGCACGCGGCGGACGGCTTCGGACCGCATTTCCTTCTCGAGCTTGACGCGGTCCTCACCGATCCAGACGAGCTGCTCGGCGATCTGCACGTCGATATAGGCGCGCTGCACTTGCTGCGCGATGTCGAGCCGCACGACCCGCCATTGCGCTTCGGCCAGCACGACGCCGCGCTCGGCATAAGCCATGCGCGCCTCTCGCTTGCCGCCCCGTTCGAGCGGCTGCGCATAGGTGACGGTCAGCTCCGACTGCCGGAACAGGCCATAGCCTCCGGTTCCGGCGGCGTTTTCCATGTCGACGGACACGGTCGGATTGGGCCGGACCCGGGCCTGCAACTGGTCGGCGCGCGCGGCGTCGACCCCCGCTTCGCCCGCTCTAAGCTCGGGGGAAGCGGCAATGGCCCGCCCGACCGCCTGGTCGAGCGTTAGCGGCTGAGCCCAAAGGGACTCCGCCAGCAGCGCAGCCCCGGCCAACAGGGCGGCGCGCATATGGATATGCATAAATTCTCACTCCTGAACGAGACGACTGAGCGCAGGCCGGAAAGGGCCGCGCGGCAGGCGTGGTTCAGGCGAGGGGAGGGTTCAGGGGTGGCGCGAGGGCGCGCGAAGCAAGGCGCGTCGCGGGCCGGGTATAGTGGAGACCGCCCGAAAAACAGCGCAGGTCGCCATGACCCGAAAGCGCCTGGTCCGGCGCCACCGGGCAATTATGGTGACTGCCGTGGAGATCCGCATCCTGCTGGCCGCCCGAGGCGTCGCCGCCCTGGATATGGCCAGGTTCGTCGATCAGAAGATGGTGGGCGTCGCCCGCATGATGGGTGAGCGCAGCGTCCGCCGGCGCAGCAACGTGCAGCCCGCTGAGCAGCAGGACAATCACGAGCAGCAGGCGGAGAGGAGCGCCGGACATGGGCGCGCCCCTATCAGCGAACGGTCCGAACCGAAACCCCAAAATCAGGACGGGTCCGATTGCGGCGCTTTCGAAAGAGCCTGCCGCGCCTCTTCAATGCGAAGCGCAAGCGCACCTGGGACCGGCATGGGCCGAAAGGCGCTCACGCTCGCGCGGCCGCTGTTGCCCGCTGGAAGGCGGCCGGTCAGCGACCCCAGCGGAACGAGGAGGAGCCGCAGCGCCTGCCCGGCACCCTCCCGCCAGTTTCGCTGCGCGATCGCATAGCCCAGCATATGCCAATGCGATGCGAGGTGCGGAAGCATATAGGGCTGGCTCAGAATATGCTCCCATTCCAGCGCGCGCCACGCGGCCGCTTAATCGCCGAGTCGTCTTGCGTCTCGAAAAGCGGCCATTTGCTCGGTCAACAGCGGCGCGGCCGCGGACCATGGCAGGACATCGGACGTCGGATTGGTCGACATTTCGGCTCCCCTCTTCCTCGCGATCCCCTTTTGCACCCTGTAGTAGATACAGGGTCAAGCCCTCCGGTTGCGGCGCGAAACGGAGCCCGGAATTGCTCCAACCGCAACGGCGCGCCTGCGCATTGCCTTGCAGATGACAGCGGGCCTTGAAGCGTAATGAGACTATATCGGCACGATTGCGAATAGAATGGGATATTAAAATCGTCAAATTCTTCTTTTACTGGTTCCGGTAGTTCGAAGAGTTATTGATGCATCGCAGGGATTGTTGGAACTGTATGTCGATCATCACTTATGCCACTGACGCCATGTAACACTATTACAGGGTCCGTTCGAGCCCTTTGGTGGATGAGCCGAAGTCGATTGACAATCTTCTTCTTTCCTTTCGGTCGTCTCGATGCTAGGGGGCGGTTCCAATGCGGCGGATGATCCTCCTTTTCTTGACCCTTCTCCTTGCATCCGGGACGGTTGTCGGGTCGCTCGCGCATGCCACCGAAGATCGTGCGGAGAAGACATCTCTGATCGCCGCGCTGGACGCGGGCTGCATCTCCGAACAGGCAACCGAGCTCGCCGAAAGCGACAAGGAGAAATCCTCGTCGGGCGAGCAGCAGAAATTCCCGTCCGCACCGCATGGCTGTCACGGCCATCATTCGGGCGTACCCGCCGAAGCGCTGATCGCTTCGACCGAAGAGCCGTGCAGCCAGTCGCACGCGCGCATCCTGGCGGCCGCCCTGCCGCCGGTCGCCTATATCGGGACATTCCGCCCTCCAATCGCCTGACGCTCTAGGTCTGTGCGCCCTTTTCGTGCGCGCCTCTCCCTGGAAACGTCAGGAGTCTCATTTTCATGAAATCCATAGTTGTCGCCGCGGCTCTCGCGGCGCTCGTTGCAGGCGCAAATGCCGCGCCCGCCGCTGCCCAGTCGGCAGGGGCGGAGCTGGTCGGCCCGCCTTCATCCACCGGCGAGGCGGTCCGCACCGGCCCGCTTCCCGCCCGATTGTCCCTTGCCCAGGCGATGGAGGAAGCCGACGCGCGTTCGCCGCGCGTGGTTGCCGCCGCCGCCGAAGTGGAGGCCGCGCGCGGTCGCCAGCGCCAGGCGGGCTATCGCTACAATCCGACGCTCAATGTCGATGTCGAGAATTTCGCGGGCACCGGACCCTATTCGGGGCTAAACGGCCTCGAAACGACGGTCTCGGTCAATCAGCGGCTCGACATCGGGGGCCGGCGCCGCGCGCGCATGACGCTCGCCGATGCCGAGTTTCTCGCGGCCCAGTACCGGCTCGAGATTGCCCGCGCCGACCTGGCCTTCGAGGTCCGGAACCAGTTCGCGACCGCGCTCGCCGCGCGCGACGGCCTCACGCTCGCCCGCGAGAATGAAGCCCGCGCGCGTGAACTCGTCCGCGTCGCCCAAGCCATGGTCGACACCGGCAACGAGCCGCCGCTCCGCGCCTTCCGCGCGAATGCGGCGCTCGTCCAGGCAACGGCCGAGCTCCGAACCGCAGAGGCCGAGGAAAGGACCGCCCGCCGTTCGCTGGCAGCACTCCTCGGAAGCTCGGTTCCGCCTGCCGAGCTGATCGAAGGTGATTTGTGGGTTGCACCGGTCACGGTGGACTCGCTGGCAACGCTCGATGTCCGCCTCGCGGAAACCGAGAAGCTGATCGCCGAGGCACGGCTCCAGGGGCAGCGCGCCGACGGGCGTCTCGATCCGTCGGTCGGCTTCGGTGTCCGGCAGCTTCGCGATACCGGCGACCGGGCGCTCATCGCCAATGTCTCGGTCCCGCTCCCCGTCTTCGACCGCAACCGCGGCAATATCTCGGCTGCCAAGTCCGATGTCGCCGCCGCGATCGCCCGGCGCGAGAATGCCGTGGTCAATGCCGAGGCGGAAATCGCCAATGCACAGGCCGAACTCGAAGCCGCCGAGGCGCGCCTTGCGGCGCTCGAAGGCAGCGGCATCGAGCAGGCCCGCGAGGGCGTGCGGCTTGCCGAGCTCAGCTACCGCGCCGGCAAGTCGACGCTCGTCGAGCTGATCGACGCGCAGCAGGCCTATGCCGCGACCCAGGCCGAGCTGATCGCAGCCCGGCAGGCCCGCGCCGAAGCCCGAGCGATCCTTTCCCGCAAGGCCGCGGCCGACGGCGACGCGGATCACCAGCCATGATCGCGCCGGTCCCATCAAACAGCGGGGCCGAACGCCCCGCCATTCACATCAGTCAACAGGGGGGCGCTGCCGGTCGGCGCGCGAACCGCATCAACAGCGGAGACAGAATATGATCACCAAGGACAAGCGCCTTCTCGGCACTGTCGCGGGCGCCATGGCGCTCGCCGCCGTCACGGGCTTCGGCGTCGCGCGCTGTACCGCCGATCCGGCGCCCGCCCCGGCGGCCGAAGGCGGCGAGGAAGCGGCGAGTGAAGCCTTGCCCAGCAGCCTCGTCATCTCGCCCGAGAAGATCCAGGCGGCGGAGATCAGCGTCGAGACGATCAACGCGGGCGGACTCGGCTCCGAAATCATCTCGCAGGCGACCGTCACCGCCGCGCCGAGCGGCGAGGCAATCGTCACGGCACGCGCGGGCGGCGCGGTGACCCGGCTGTTCAAGCGGCTCGGCGATCCGGTTCGCGCCGGCGAGACGATCGCAATCGTCCAGAGCCGCGACGCCGCGCAGATCGCGGCAGAACGGGTCGCGGCCGATGCACGCTCGACGCTCGCGCAGAAGAATCTCCAGCGCGAGAAGACCTTGCTCGACCAGCGCGTGTCGGCGCGCGTGGATTATGAGCGGGCGCAGGCCGAAGCGGCAGCCGCCGCGGCGGAGGCGCAGCGCGCCCGCGCCGCAGCGAATGCAGCGCAGGTAACGCGCGACGGCAGCAGCGTGGTCGTCGCGAGCCCGATCTCGGGGCGCATTACCGCCGAAAGCGCCAGCCTCGGCGCCTTCGTCCAGCCCGAGACCGAATTGTTCCGCGTCGCCGATCCCTCGCAGGTCCAGATCGAGGCTGCCGTCGGTCCCGCCGACGCGCAGCGCCTGAGCTCGGGGGACCGGGCGATCATCGAACTGCCCGACGGCCGGACGATCGACGCGCGCGTGCGCGCCGTGACCCCGGGCCTCTCCGGCGACACGCGGTCGGCGACCGCCGTCCTCGATGTGCCGGGGTCGCTCCAGCCGGGCCTCGCGGTCCGGGTGCGTTTGCTGCCGAGCCGGGGCGGCGAGACGGGCGGTCCCGCCCGGATCGTGATCGCGGACGAGGCGCTGCAGACGCTCGAAGGCCGCGACGTGGTCTTCGTGCGGACGAACAATGGCTTCCGCGCCCAGCAGGTCACCGTCGGCCAGCGCAGCGCCGGCCGGGTCGAGATCCTGTCGGGGCTGAAGCCCGGCCAGATCGTCGCGACCAAGAACGCATTCCTGCTCAAGGCCGAACTCGGCAAGGGCGCGGGCGAGGAGGAATAGACCGTGATCGCAAAACTGATGGCGCTATCCGTCCGGCAACGCTGGGCGGTGCTCTTCCTCTTCCTCGCCATCGCGGGCCTCGGCGTCTGGCAGCTCACCAAGCTTCCGATCGACGCGGTCCCCGATATCACCAACAAACAGGTCCAGATCAACACGATCGACCCGCGTCTGTCGCCGGTCGAAATCGAGAAGCTGGTTACCTATCCGATCGAAATCTCGCTGGCAGGCATTCCGGGGCTCGAGACGACACGCTCGATCTCGCGCAACGGCTTCAGCCAGGTGACGGCGATCTTCACCGACGACACCGATCTCTATTTCGCACGCCAGCAAGTGGGCGAACGCCTGCTCCAGGCGGGCGAAAATCTGCCGGACGGGGTGCAGCCGCAGATCGGGCCGGTGACGACAGGTCTCGGCGAGGTCGTCATGTACACCGTCGGTTACAAGAACCCCGACGGCAAAGGGGCCAAGAAGGTCGCCGGGCAACCCGGCTGGCAGCCCGACGGCAGCTATCTGACCCCCGAAGGCGATATGCTCACCGATGAGATTGCCAAGGCCGGCTATCTGCGCACGGTCCAGGACTGGATCGTGAGCCCGCAATTGAAATCGGTCGGCGGCGTTGCCGGCGTCGACTCGATCGGCGGCTATGCCAAGACCTTCGTCGTCGAGCCCGACCCGACCCGCCTCACCAGCTACGGCATTTCCTACAGCGAACTCGGTGAAGCCCTCGAACGCGCCAATCTCGCAGTCGGCGCCAACTATTACAACCGGGCCGGCGAGGCCTATCTCGTGCGCGTCGATGCACGCGTCCGCTCGGTCGACGAAATCCGCAACGCCGTCGTCGCGACGCGCGGCGGGGTTCCCGTGACTGTGGGTCAGCTCGCCAATGTGAGGATCGGCGGCGAC
>NZ_MEFH01000151.1:0-7222 GCF_001725095.1 Sphingopyxis sp. SCN 67-31
ACGCGTCTGCGGCGGCCGGCCAAAAGCTATGCCCGGGTGGGCATCGCATCGGCCGCGGCGGCGCTGCTGTTCATCGCGCTGCCTGCCTATTGGCACGGCATCATGTGGATCGGTGCGCTGCTTTGGGTCGGCTTTACCGCCGCCGGGCTTGCCTGGTGCATCCAATATGAGCGCACCGAGCCGCTCGACCGCCCCTGAAACAGGCCGTCAGCGCTCGGCCCAGCCGGCCGCGATTTCGGGATCGGCGGCGATCATCGAACGGCGCATCGCGAGCCGGCCGATCCGCAGCAGTTCGGCCTTGCGCCGCGCGGGCGCGAGGTTGCAGCTCGCGGCCTCGCGCACCACGGCGGCGCCATAGCGGTCGGCGACGATCAGGCCCGAGGTTTCGGGGCGATAGCCCTCGGTCTCGAGGATCGCGGGGTCGAGGCCGGAAGCGAGCGCCCAATAGAAGCGGTCGCACCAGTCGCAATAGTCGGGCCATTTGCCGTCACCGTGCAGATCGGCGCGGCTGACCTTGATCTCGACGATTGTGATATGGCCCTTCGCGTCGATCGCGGTGAGGTCGGTACGGCGGCCGTTGGGGAGCGTCACCTCGGGGATCGCGACGAGCCCCTGCTGCGCGAACAGCCGGCACACGCCGCGCGCGACGTCCGCGGCGGTCAGCAGGTCACTCGCCATCGCTCAGAAATCCTCAGAAGGGGACGTCGTCGTCCAGATCGTCGTCGAACGGCGGACGGCCGCCGCCCGAGGCGCCACCGCCGCCCTGGTTCCAGCCACCGCCCGAACTGCCGCCGGACGCGGCGCCACCCTGATCCCAGCCGCCGCCCGATCCGCCGCCCTGCGACCAGCTATCGCCGCCGCGCGAGCCGCCACCGCCGCCGCCAGGCGCACCGTCGAGCATGGTCAACGTGCCGCCCATGCCCGCAATCACGACTTCGGTCGTGTAGCGGTCGTTGCCGTCACGGTCCTGCCACTTGCGGGTGCGCAAGGACCCTTCGATATAAACCTTCGAGCCCTTTTTAAGGTAGCGCTCGACGACGCCGACGAGGCCGTCGCCGTTGATGACGACATTGTGCCATTCGGTGCGCTCCTTGCGCTCGCCGGTCATGCGGTCCTTCCACTGTTCGGAGGTCGCGATGCGGATATTGGCAATCTTGCCGCCGTTCTGGAACGACTTGATTTCGGGATCGGCGCCCAGATTGCCGATCAGAATAACTTTGTTGACGCTGCCAGCCATGCCGCTCCGCTCCGCTTGAATGTTGGAAGGATCAGCCTAGTCCAAAGGCAACGGCTGTCCAGTAGGTGATACCTGCCGCGGCATAGGCGAGCGCGAACAAATAGCCAACCATGAACAGCGGCCATTTCCACCCATTGGTCTCGCGCCGGGTGATCGCGATCGTCGAGATACATTGCGGGGCAAAGACGAACCAGGCGAGAAAGGCGAGCGCGGTCGCGATGCTCCAGCGGCCCTGAAGCCGCTCGCTGAGCGATTGCGCGACGGCGTCCTCGTCATCGCCCGCGTCGATCGCATTGGCGGTTGCGAGCGCCGAGACGGCCACCTCGCGCGCCGCCATCGCGGGGATCAGCGCGAGCGCGATGTCGTGGTTGAAGCCGATCGGCTTCACCATGACTTCCAGCCCGCTCGCGATGCGGCCGGCGATACTGTAATCGACCTGGCGGACGTCGCTGCCCGCCGGCGCCTGCGGATAGCTGAGCAGCAGCCACAGCACCGCGGTGGTCGCGGCGATGATCGTGCCGGCGCGGCGCAGGAAGATCCACGCGCGCTGCCACAGCGCGATGCCGACATCGCGCAGCCGCGGCCATTGGTAGCGCGGCATTTCCATCATGAAGCCCGCCGCATTGCCCTTGGTCACCGACCGCCGCAGCGCGAAGGCGACGACCAGCGCGCCGACGATGCCCGACACATAGAGGCCGAACAGCACGAGTCCCTGCAGGCCAACGGGCGATCCGCCGACGCTGCGGTTCGGGATGAAGGCGCCGATGATCAGCGTGTACACGGGCAGCCGCGCCGAACAGGTCATCAGCGGCGCGATCAGGATCGTCGTCAGCCGGTCCTTCGCATCGGGAATCGCACGCGTCGCCATGATGCCGGGAACCGCGCAGGCGAAGCTGGAAAGCAGCGGGATGAACCCGCGTCCCGACAAGCCGACCTTTGCCATGATCCCGTCCATCAGGAAGGCGGCGCGAGTCATATAGCCCGAGGCTTCGAGCAACAGGATGAAGAGGAAGAGAATCAGGATCTGCGGCAGGAAGACGACGACCGCGCCGACGCCGGCGAGCAGTCCTTCGACCACCAGCCCGCGCAGGAAGCCTGCGGCCATATGATCGCTCGCCAGCGCCTGCAGCGCGGCGATGCCGTCCTCGATCCAGGCGATCGGTGCTTCGGACCAGGCATAGACCGCCTGGAACATCACGAACATCAGCGCGAGCAGGATCAGCAGCCCGAAGACCGGATGGAGCGCCACCGCATCGACGCGCTGCGTCCAGCGGCGCACCGGCGTTTCGGCGAGCGTCGCGGCGCGCGCGATGGCGCGGGCGCGCTGGTGCAGCGCGGTGTCGCCGGGCGGCGGCGCAGGCTGGTCGGTCGCCGACAGGCCGTGCGAGAGGATCGCGCCATCGACCGCCGCAAGCAGTTCGGTCAGGCCGCGCTTGCGCACCGCAACCGTCGGCACCACCGGCACGCCGAGTTCGGCGGCGAGCCGGTCGGGATCGAGCGTCAGCCCGTCGCGCTCCGCAAGGTCGAGCATGTTGAGCGCGACGACGGTCGGCAGGCCGAGCGCGATCAGTTCGAGCGCGAAGCAGAGATGATTGTCGAGGTTCGCCGCGTCGACGACGACGATCAGTGCGTCGGGGCGCTTCTCGCCCGTCTGGCGGCCGAGCACGACGTCGCGCGTCACCGCCTCGTCGGGGCTGGCGGGCGACAGGCTGTAGCTGCCCGGCAGATCGACCAGCGCGAGCGGGCGGCCGTCGGCAAAGCTCGCATGGCCCGATTTGCGTTCGACCGTGACGCCCGGATAATTGGCGATCTTCTGCCGCGCGCCGGTCAGCGCGTTGAACAGGCTCGATTTGCCGGCGTTCGGATTGCCGACCAGTGCGATCGTGGGTGCGGGACCGGTCATGTCGTCGCCGGTTCGACCTCTATGGCGGCGGCCTGCTTGCTGCGGATGATGACTTTCATCCGCCCGATCGTCAGCGCGAGCGGATCGCGCGAGAACAGGCTGCCGCGGTGCAGCGGGGTGACTTCGCTCCCCTCCAGCAAGCCGAATTCGCGCAGCCGGCGCCCTTCGTCGTGCGACATCGACGTCCAGTCGATGCGCGCGATGCGCACCGCGATGCCAAGCGGGGAGGAATCGAGCTTCGCGATCATTTGCGAGCGATTATCAATAACAGCAGCGAAGCGCCAGCCCCAATTTTGCCGGCGCCGCCGCCTCAGCGTCCCGGGTAGCGCAGCCGCCCCACGAAGCGCGCGAGGCTGGGCCGTTCGATGCGGTGCGCAGCGCGGCGGTGCTTCCACGCTTCGAAGCGCATCACATTGTCGATCCGCCGCGCAAGGAAGGCACGCGTTTCGGCAAAATTTTCGCTCTCGTCGTTGAGGAAGACCGCCATCGTCGATCCATAGACTCCGGTGAGGATCGCGCGCTTGCTGTAGTGATTATAGTCGGTCGCGGTGTCGCCCGCGAGGCGCCACATCAGGTCGGCGGCGCGCCAGCCGAGCCTGGCCGCGTGCGGCGCATTGCCCGGCAGCGCGAGCAAGGCCAGCGCGCGGCGCAGCGATTCGCGGTTGGCGGCAAGCAGGTCGATCCGCGTTTCGACGAGCCGCGTGATGCGTTCGCGAATCTTCATCGTCGCGAGCGCCTCCGCCGGACAGCACTCCGCCATCGCGGTATCGATCGTCGCAAACCAGGCATCGACCATGTCGCGCGCACCGCCCGGAAAGGCGAGCCGCGCGACGTCGCGGTCGACCCCGAGCGCGTCGGCAGCTTCGTCGAGCGTGGCGGTCGTGAAGCCGTCGAAGGCCGCCGATGCGGCAACGAGCGGCGCCAGCGCGGCGCGAATCTCGTCGAGCGTCGGATCGGCGGGCAGGGTTGCGGCGGACGGATGCTGGGCCATGACCATCAGATAGGCGCCGCGCGGCGGCTCGGCAACCGAATCAGCACCAGCGCCGCAGCGACCATCGCGCCGCCGAACAATTCCATAACGCTGAGCGTCTCGCCGAAGATCAGCCACCCCGCGGTCGCCGCAACCACCGGCTGGACGAGCAGGGTCAGGCCGACGACGAGCGGCGAGAAACGCGGCAGTGCCCAGATGAGCAGCCCCTGCCCGACCAGCTGGCTCATCAGCGCCAGCACGATCAGCGGCGTCCAGTTGTGCGGCAGAATCGCTTCGCCGAACAGCAGCGCGGTGCCGAGCAGCACCGGAATGCCCGCCGCGGAGGATATGGCGAGCGCCGACCAAGGGCCGATGTCGCCGCGCACCCGCTGCATCATCAGCACATAGCCCGTATAGAGCGCCCCCGCGAGCAGGCTGAGCAGATCGCCGACCAGATAGGCCGCCGACGCCTCGTAGCTTTGCCCCATCAGCAGCGCCGACCCCGCGAAGGCGAGCAGCACCGCCACCGCCTGCCACCCGCGCGGCAGGGTGCGCGCGACCGCAATCCCCCACAGCACGAGGAGCAGGCTGGCGCTGTTGCCGAACAGCGTCGCATTGGCCACCTTGGTCTGAAGGATGCCGAGGTGCCAGGCGGCAAGATCGAGCGCGAAGAAGAGCCCCGCCCCCGCCGCAACCGTCAGCGCGCCGCGCGGCGGCAGGCGGCCGCCCGTTTCGCGCCGCATCAGCAGCGCGAGCAGCGGCAGCGCGAGCGCGAGTCGCCAGAAGGCCGCGGCCACGGGGCCGGTATCGGCGAAGCGCACCACCATCGCGGTCAGCGACAGCGCCAGATTGCCGCCGACAAGCGCGGCGAAGGCCCATCGGTTCACCGTGGCGGCGACCGGCTTGGCCACCGGATCGACCGGCGAAATGGTGGGCGGGCTGATTGGCTTGTTGCTCATTTAGATTTTCTTTTGCTACCCACCATTGTGCAGCGGCCGCCGCATCCATAGCTTCGGTGGCCATAGCGGCGACAGCACGGGCCGTCGCCGGTAAAGTGAAAGGTGGAATCTATGCCCGCATCGCTTCTCGACCCGATCAAGCTTGGCGCGATCGACGCGCCCAACCGCATCCTCATGGCGCCGCTGACGCGCGGCCGCGCCGGCCCCGGTTTCGTCCCCAACGAACTTGCGGTCGAATATTATCGCCAGCGCGCCTCGGCTGGGCTGATCATCTCCGAAGCGACGGGAATTTCGCAGGAAGGGCTCGGCTGGCCGTCGGCGCCGGGGCTGTGGACCGACGCACAGGTCGAAGGCTGGAAACCCGTCACCGAGGCGGTTCATGCCGCGGGCGGCCGCATCGTCGCGCAGCTGTGGCACATGGGCCGGCTCGTCCATTCGGTGTTCAACGACGGCAAGCAGCCGGTGTCGGCTTCGGCAACGAAGGGCGAAGGTCGCGCGCACACGCCGGTCGGGCGGCTCGAGCTCGAAGAAGCGCGCCCGCTGCGCCTCGACGAGATTCCGCGCGTGATCGCCGACTATGTCGCGGCTGCCGAAAATGCGAAGCGCGCCGGGTTCGACGGGGTGCAACTGCACGGCGCCAACGGCTATCTGATCGACCAGTTCCTGCGCGACGGCACCAATTTGCGCGACGATGATTATGGCGGTTCGGTCGAAAACCGCATCCGTCTGCTCCGCGAAGTGACCGAAGCGCTGATCGGCGTGTGGGGCAAGGATCGCGTCGCGGTGCGCCTGTCGCCCAATGGCGAGACGCAGGGTGTCGACGACAGCGCGCCCGAAATACTGTTCCCCGCCGCCGCCGCGGCGCTCGACGCGCTGGGCATCGCTTTCCTCGAACTGCGCGAGCCCGGCCCCGACGGTACCTTCGGCAAGACCGACGTGCCAAAGCAGTCGCCGGCGATCCGTCAGGCGTTCAAGGGGCCGCTGGTGCTCAACAGCGATTATGACGTGGCGAAGGCCGAAGCCGATCTGGCGAGCGGCCTTGCCGATGCGATCAGTTTCGGGCGGCCGTTCATCGGCAATCCCGATCTGGTCGAACGCATCCGCACCGGCGCGGCCTGGGCCGCCGACAATCCGCAGAGCTGGTACTCGCCGGGACCCGAGGGCTATATCGACTATCCGGCGCTGGTCGCCGCCTGAGCTGATGATCCTCCCTGTCGCGTCGCGATGGGGAGGTGGCAGCCCGCAGGGCTGACGGAGGGGCTGAGACCTATCGCCCCTCCACCCCCTTCGGTGGTCCCCCTCCCCACGGCTACGCCGCAGGGAGGATTTTTTAATTTCGCTCGGCGATCGCCTTGTCGACGATCCCCGCGCCGATCGGCGCCAATATCTTGCCGCCGAACTGGAACAGCAGAAAAGCCGCGACAAAGGCCGCGACCGGCATGATGAGCAGCAGGAAGACGAAGATCGCGAGCCCGATCGCGAAGATCGTCACGAAACCGCCGCTCAGGGTCGATTGCCCGTTGGCGCCGAGTTCGATCGTCCGCGGCCCCTTTGCATCCCACCATTTCGACGTGACCACCGTCTTGCGCGAACCGCGGTCTGGTTGCGGCGCCGGACGGGACCGCGATGCCGGGGTCGGAGCGGGTTCGGGGACATGCGCCGGGATTCGCGCCGGCACGGAATCGCGCGCCGGCGGCGCGGCGGGCGTGTCGCCCCAGGGCTGGCGCGCCCTGGCCTGGGCGCCGCGCGCAGCGATCGCCTCACGCAGCCGATCGGCGGGAGCTGTGCCGGCAATCGTCGCGGGCGCTTTGATGGGGTCCGGCGTCTCTTCGCGCGGTGCCGACGGGACGGGTTCGATGCCCCTGCGTCGATCATGTTCGGCCATGCGCTGTGCCGCGGTCGGCGGGGTTCCGCCGGTCGCGCGGTCGATCACCACCAGCCGGCCGCCGCGTTCGACGACGGAGTATCGGCCGGGGGGAGTGCGATCAAGCAACGCCGAACTGATCCTTCAATGCCAGCATCGCGAGCGCGGCCTTCGCCGCCTCGCCGCCCTTATCCTTGCGCGTCTTGTCGGCGCGCGCAAGCGCCTGTTCCTCATCCTCGACGGTCAGGATGCCGTTGCCGATGGCAAGGCCGTCGAGCGTCAGCGCCAT
>NZ_MEFH01000152.1:0-7190 GCF_001725095.1 Sphingopyxis sp. SCN 67-31
GCCAATCCTTCGTCACCGGCAGCCAGAGCCGCCCCATCGCCTCGAGCGCGAGGTTGAGCGTCTTGATCGCGCGCGTCTGGACCGAGGTGAAGCAGGTGTCGGGTGCGATACCCTTTTCCTTCATCAGTTCGCCCGCGGCCCACGCTTCGGCCGCGCCTTTTTCGGTGACATCGACGTCCCACCAGCCGGTGAAGCGGTTTTCGAGATTCCACTGCGACTGGCCGTGACGGATGAGGATGAGCTGCGGCATGATCTGTCCTTTCGACAAAGGGCGCGCCCGCGCGGGCGATTCGGGGGCGCCATAGCGCGGCTTTCGGGCAAGGGCCACCGCCCCTCTTGAAAAGGGTCGGCGCCATCCCAGATTCGGATCATCCGGTCGCCGAAACGGGGCCGGATGGAAGCCGCGGCAGGCCATGCCGCGGCCCGATGACTTCGCTTTGCAAGGAAGGAATGACCCATGCGTAACAGCTTTGACTGGACCCCCTATCGCCGCTCGACCGTCGGTTTCGATCGTCTGTTCGACTTTCTGGAAAACAGCGGTTCGGCCGAAAATTATCCGCCCTTCGATATCGAGAAGGTCGCCGACGACCATTTCCGCATCACTGTCGCGGTGGCGGGTTTCAAGAGCGACGAGATCGACATCACCGCGCAGCAGAATATGCTGACCGTCAGCGGCCGCAAGGCGCCCGCGAAGGACGGCGAAACGCGCCAGCTTCTGTATAGCGGCATTGCGACGCGCGCCTTCGAGCGCCGCTTCCAGCTTGCCGATTTCGTGCGCGTCGATCGCGCCGACCTGGCCGACGGGCTGCTGATCATCGACCTGGTGCGCGAAGTGCCCGAAGCGATGAAGCCGCACAAGATCGCCATCGGCGGCACGCAGCCCACGGCGATCGAAGCCAAGAAAGCCGCGTAAGCCAGCGGCTAACGCCGGTCCGAATGGGCCGTACGAACGGGGTCCGGCTGTCCCTTCCGGGCCCCGTTTCTGTTTTGCGTTGCTAGATTGCGCGCGTCATGAAGCGACTGAATGGATCGGGCCTGTAATCCGCGAAAGGCGCACAGTCCGTGAAGCCATGCCGCCGGTAGAGCGCAAGTGCCGGTTCGAAGGCAGCGCCTGACCCGGTTTCGAGGCTGAGCCGCTCAAGCCCGCCCGCGCGGGCCTCTTCGATGATGTGGCCCAGCATCCGGGCGGCGACACCGCGGCGCAGAAAGGCGTCGGCGGTGCGCATCGACTTGATCTCGCCGTGCCGGCCATCGAGTCGCTTCAGCGCGCCGCAACCCGCCAGATCGGGGCCGCAATGAATCGACCAGAAGGTAACGCCCGGCGCCTTCAGTCCATCGAAATCGAGGAAATGGCAGCTTTCCTCGGGCGAGTTTGCGAGCATGCCGGCAAAATGCCGTTCGAGCAGCGCGCGGATCGGGGCGCCCGACAGATCGTCCTCGACGATATGCCAGCCGTCCCGACCTGCGGCATCGGTCAAAGCATCTGGTCCAGCGTCGCGAGGCACGCGTGCGCGAGCAGCTTCGAGCGTTCGGGCGACCAGCCGGCGACGGGATCGGGCAGATCGCGATTGTCCTTGAACGGCATTTCGATCGTCATCGACACCGCACCAAAGCGTTCGGCGATCTGCGTCGTCGACATCGACAGATTGGCCTTGCCCGGCGCCGAGCTTTCATAGCCGAGGGCGGTCTGGAAATCGGGCGTGTTGGCGGCAAGGGCGGACTGGAAGGCCAGATAGCGCGCCTGTTGTTCGTCCTTCAACGACGGGATGCCCTCGAAACCTGCAAGGAACACCGCCGGAATCGCCTCGTCGCCATGAACGTCCATCGCCCAATCGACGCCGCTTTCGTCCATCGCATTGCGCACCGCGAGCACTTCGGGGCTGCGATCGGCAGTCGGATTGTCCCATTCGCGGTTGAGATTCACCCCGGCATAGTTGGTGCGCAGATGACCGCGGCGCGACCCGTCGGGGTTCATGTTCGGGACGATGTGGAATCGGCATTTCTGCCGTAGCGACCGGGCATGGGGATCGGCCGGATCGGTGAGCTTTTCAAGCGCGCCTTCCATCCACCATTCGGCCATGCTCTCGCCCGGATGCTGGCGCGCATACAGCCACACCTGGACCGGCCCCGTGCCCATTTCGAGGCAGTCGATCGGCTGCCCCTCGAGACTGGTGCCGAGACAGCGATAGGAAACGCCGTCGCATTCGGCCACAGAGGCGACCAGATCGTGATGCCGTTCCATCGAATAGGGCGCGAAATAGGCGATCCACAGAAGCTGCCCTTCGGCGCTGTGGTTGATGGTGAGCGTCCCGGCATCGTAGCCGGTGTCGAGCCGAAACCAGTTTTCGCGGTCATAGCTGGCGCAGGCGGCATAGCCGGGCCAGCCATCGGGATAAGCCGAATCGCCGAGCCCGGCGATCGCCAGTTCAAGTTCATCGCCCACCGCGCAGGCCACGCGGAAATGGAACCACTGGAAGAAATCGGATTCGCGATCCTTGCGGATCGAAAGGCGGGCACGCGTGCCATCGATCGAATCCACGACGATATTGCCGCTGTCGAAAGCGGCGTTGATGCTGATTGTCATGGGACGCTGATAGTGCGTCCCGATTCGCCGGGGAAGTCCTTGAATAGGGCTTCGGCCAATTTCGCCGCAGCAATCGACGGTTGTGCCGCAGGCGCCTTCACCGGCACCGCACTGAGCGCCCGGCCTTCCCACACGGCCTGGCCCGTGGCCGCGTCATCGATGCGCACCGACAGCTGCAGATCCTGCATCTGTTTCGGCCCGCCACCAAGATTGATGCCGATCCCGAGGCCCACCCCCGAGCCATAGCTGCCGGTCGATCCGCCAACGCCGACCGAAACCGGCGAACGCTTTGCAAGTGGCATGCGATCGTTTCGGTCGAAGGCGATGCGAACCTTGAGCGGCGCTGCCGTTCCTTCGGGCGCAGCGACGAAGCCCAGCAATTGCAGCTGACGCTCCACCGCGATGCGATAGCTGTTCCATTCCAGCGACGGCTGCGCCGCGCCGCCCGTCGCCGAGGCATCGCCGTGCGGCAGCACCTCGACGGCATAGCGCGTGCCTGGGGCCAGGCCGGCGGTCGCATTGTTATGGAAGCGGGTAACCTCGACGGGTGGAACCGCCGTGGCACAACCGCCGAGCGCAAGCGCCGCTGCCGCGAGCAGGGCGACGGAAAAATGACGCGTCATACCCGCATCATGCGCCAGCAAAAATGGCTTGGCAATGAACGAGGTGGGGGGCGTGGCCCCCGCACCCGCGAATTCAGCGATAGAAGATATGGTTGTCGATCTGCGCGATGCGCGTCTTGCGCCAGCCGGGCGAGACGTAACGCGCATGGAAGAACAGCGCGCCGGGCGCCCTATTCTGCCAGCTGTCGTCGCGCGCAATCTGCGCGATCGCCAGCGCGTTCGACCATTGGACGGCATTGCGCACGGCGGGCATCTTGCCGCGGCGCACGAAGCTGAACTGGCTCGGCTGATGGACGACGCCGCACAGGGTCGTCGGGAAGCGGCCCGACTTCGCGCGGTTGATCACGACATGTGCGACCGCGAGCTGTCCCGCCAGCGATTCGCCGCGCGATTCGAAATAGACCGCCTGCGCCAGACAGCGCAGTTCGGGATCGATCGTCTCGGGCTTCGGGGTCGCCGCGACCAGCTGGGCCAGCGTATCGGCAACAGCGCTGTCGTCGGTGGCGGTATCGACCGGCGTTTCGGCTTCGGTCGACGGAGCTGCCGCATCGCTGTCGGCCGGCGCATCGGCGGCGGGCAGCGTGATTGCGGGGATGTTGGCGTCGGCGGCCAGGTCACTGGCGAAGCCGGGTTCGGCCAACGACAGCGCGGCAAAGGCAGTCATGCCCACGGCAGCCACGCTGGCAGCGTTCAGAATACGACTCATCTAATCCGTCAAAAGGGCGGCTGACGAACCTAAATCTAACAGGCTGGGGGATCGTCGATCCTGAACCACCTGCGGTCGTCATCCGACTGCGTGTCCATATCGGTAAATCGGGCCTGTCCGAAAAGACGGATGCAACCCGCGATACGACCTACGCGTTATCAAGTGGCCGGGCACCTATTGTGCGCCGCAACAGAGTCAAGTTAACGCGCCCCACTCCGCGACGAGTCGTGGCGCATCTGCGATATCCAGTTCGACGATCCACAAGTCGGGATCGGCCTTTCGCCGCCGGTCCTGATAGTTTTCGCGTTCTTCACCATCGCTAGCGGGGTCGGGTCCGACCGCCTCCCATACATAATTGCCGGTCATCGCGAAGCGGCGTTCGAGCAGCGGCCCCGCGACCCCGCGGTCGCTGCACTGGACGAGGATCGAGCCGGAATGATCGTCGCCCGCGGCAAGAACCGCAGCGACTCCGCCCGCGGCCTCGGTTTCGCGGATAAGAAGATCGACGAGGAACCGGCTGGTGAAGCGCGTCATCGGAGCATCCGCCCCGGAAGGTCAGGCCGCGTCGCGCGCTTCGGCATCGACGAGCATGGCATAAAGCGCTTCGTCATTCTTCGCACCGCGCAATCGTTCGGCAATGCTGTCGTTGCGCAGCATCCGCGATACGCCGGCGAGGGCTTTCAGATGGTCGGCGCCCGCGTCGAGCGGCGACAGCAGTACGAAGAGAAGATCGACCGGCAAACCATCGACCGCCTGAAAATCGATAGGGCGCGCGAGCTGCAGGAACATGCCGCGCACGCCGTTGAGATCGGCCATCTTGGCATGCGGCAAGGCAATGCCGCGACCGAAGCCGGTCGAACCGAGCCGTTCGCGCTCGAGCAGCGCCTCGCTCACTTCGCCCGCGTCGAGCCCCAGCGACCGCGCTGCCAGTTCGCCCACATAGGGGAACAGCGCCTTTTTGGAATCGAGCTGCACATTGGCGCGCACGGTGGCTGGATAAAGGAGGGAGGATAGGTTCATTGGTCTGGTCAAATCTGCATGGCCGCAAGGCGACGCCACGCGGGTCATCCTGTTGGCATTGGTTCGCTTGAGCGGACTAGGCTGGCCCCCGCCGTCCGGCTTTCGGGCTTTGTTGGGCGCGGCCCTTAGGCCGAACGGCAGAGAAAATCCAGCCCTATTGTCTGCTAGCGCGGCTCGACCCAGCCGATCGTGCCGTCGCGGCGACGATAGACCATGTTGTGCGACCCGGTCTTGCTGTTGACGAAAAGCAGCGCATTGGTGTCACGCAAATCAAGCATCATGACCGCGTCGGACACGCTGCTCGTCGGGATATCGACGCGGGTTTCGGCGATGATCGCCGGCGCATCGCCCGCATCTTCATCATCGGTGCCGCCGTCGAAAACGACGTAGCTGGCGTTGTCCTCGATCGTCTCGATCGTCACCAACTGCGCACCATTGCCGTTGTTGCGGTCCTTCAGCCGGCGCATATAGCGGCGCAGCTGCTTTTCGATGCGGTCGGCCGCGCCCTCGAACGCAACATGCGCGTCCTGCGCCTGGCCATGGCCTTTCAGGACCAGACCCTGCATGACATGCGCGACGATGTCGCACTGGAAACTGTCGTGCGGTCCCTTTCCGAAGGTCGCGTGCGCCCCGATCGCGCGCGAGAAATATTTGTCGGCAATCGCGTTCATCCGGTCCGACACATGCGCCTGCAGCGCTTCGCCGGTTTCGATCTGGTGGCCAGAGACGCGGATTTCCATTTTTCTTCTCCTTCAGTCATGTCCACGGGATCGCGGGGGAGCCGCGATCAGGGACTATCGTGCCACAGGGGTTGATTGAGCGTGGCGACGAATTCTGCATGACGCGCCAGTTCGGCCGGGGTTGCACCGTGCGGGCGCGGTTCGCGAAACGGGCGGGTGGGGGCGAGTGATCGGACCGGTGCCGGTGCGGCACCCCGCGCCGCGGCGGCGGGTTCGGCGGCGAGCCCGAGCCCGATCTGCCGCCCGCCGGTCATTTCGATATAGAGGTGCGCCAGCAGTTCGGCGTCGAGCAGCGCGCCGTGCTTGACGCGGTGGCTGCGGTCGATGCCGTAGCGCGTGCAAAGCGCATCGAGGCTGTGCTTGGCGCCCGGATGAAGCTTGCGTGCCATCTGCACGGTGCAGCACATGCGCGCCATATCGAGCGGCGGCCGGCCGACGCGCGCCAGCTCGGCGTTGACGAAACCGAAGTCGAAAGCGGCGTTGTGCGCCACCATCGGCGCATCGCCGAGAAAGTCGAGCAGTTCGTCGACGCGCGCGGCAAAGAGCGGCTTGTCGGACAGAAACTGGATCGACAGGCCGTGCACCGCCTCGGCCTCGGCCGGCATATCGCGTTCGGGGTGAAAATAGGCGTGAAAGGTCCGCCCCGATTCGCGGCGGTCGATCAATTCGATGCACCCGATTTCGACCAGCCTGTGCCCCGTTCTGGGGTCGAGTCCCGTGGTTTCCGTATCGAAGATTATCTCACGCATCTTTCAAACAATCTGGACCCTATTGCGCATGGAAACAAGAGGCGATCCGCCGAATCTGACGATGGGTCTCGCTTTTCGGGCGGCCGGTTTCGATCAGGAAATCGGCGCGCGCCCGCTTGACGCGATCGGGAACCTGCAGGCCCCGGATCGCCTTGAACTTTGCGTTGGTCATGCCGGGCCGGCGCAGCACGCGTTTGCGCTGGATCCACATCGGTGCGGTGACGACAGCGACGGCGCCGACGCGGTGCCAGCCCCCTTTTTCGAACAGGAGCGGAATGTCGAGCACGACGACGTCGCGCGCGCGGTGACGGGCAAGGAATTTCTTCTGCGCGCGGCCGACTGCGGGATGGACGATCGCTTCGAGTGCGGCAAGCTCGTGGCGGTTGCCGAGCACGCGGCGCCCGAGTTCCTGGCGATCGACGCCGCGCGGACCGGTGGTGCCGGGAAAGCGCGCCTCGATCGCGGCGACCAAGGCACCGCCGGGACCTTGCAGCCGGTGAACTTCGGCATCGGCGTCGAACACCGGCACCCCTTCGCGTTCGAACATCGTCGCCGCGGTCGATTTCCCCATGCCGATCGAACCCGTCAGGCCGAGAATGAACGGTCGGCGAAGCCGCGATCCGGGGCGCTTGTAATGCGTCATGCCGTCAGAATCGCGCGCAATTCCTCGTCGCGTCCCTCGGGCGGCGGCGCGCCGAAAAACAGCTCGAACGCCAAGGCCGCCTGACCGATCAGCATGTCGAGCCCATCGACGATGTCCAGCCCGCG
>NZ_MEFH01000153.1:0-7035 GCF_001725095.1 Sphingopyxis sp. SCN 67-31
CCGCGCGCGTTGCGGATCGTCGCGACATGGTCGATGTTGACGCCCAGGCGCAGCCGCCGAGGGGAGGGCGCGCTCAATTCGCGCGGCTCCCCGGCTTCACCGCGGGAGTCGCGGCGAGTTCGGGTGGCAGTTCGTCTTCGGCATAGGTCGGAAAATTGATCGCGACGAGCGGGTAGAAGGGAACGCCGAGGTCGACGCTGCCCGCCGAACGATCGACGAGGGCGGCTTCGGCGATAACGTCGCCACCCGCGGCGCGTACCGCCTCCATCGCTTCGCGCGACGACAGGCCGGTGGTTACGACATCCTCGACCATCAGGATTTTGGCGCCGGCCGGGATCGCGAAGCCGCGGCGCAATTCGAAGGTGCCGGTCGGCCGTTCGACGAAGATCGCGGGCTTGCCGAGCGCGCGGCCCATTTCATGGCCGATGATGACGCCGCCCATCGCGGGCGAAACGACCATGTCGATCGCCGCGCGCAGGTCGCGCGGCAGCTTGGCGGCGAGGGCGATCGCCAGCCGTCCGGCGCGTTCGGTGTCCATCAAAACGCGCGCGCATTGCAGATAATATTCGCTGTGGCGCCCCGAAGAGAGCAGGAAATGCCCCTGCAACAGCGCGTCTGCGGCGCGGAACTCGGCCAGAATTTCGTCGTCGGTCATGGGAGGTTCGGTCTTTTGTCCATCAAGTCGCCCGCGTCGGATGAGCGGGTTTCGGGTACGAAGATTATCGTGCTGCAAAATAGTGTTAGAGATGCTTGAGGCAAGCGGCAAGCGGGTCTATAGCCCCGGCGAGTTTCAGCCTGTTCGCGGGCTGTCCGGGCCTGTGCCCGGCTGCCGAGACGGAGAGGTTGGGGGATCGAGAACAGCAACAGGCAACGGGCGGCACTATCCTTATGAAGAGCTTGAAAACCCTTGTAATTGCGGCGGCTTTGTCGCTCGGCACCGTGGGCGCGGTGCAGGCGCAGGCCCCGGCGGCAGCTCCCGCTGCGGCGCCGGCCGCGACGACGAACGCGACTCCGGCCGCGGCGACCAGCGATGCGGCGGCTCCCGCCGGCGACAAGGCTGCGGTGCCGGCCGGCGATGCGACCTATGTGCCGATGAAGCCGACCGCAGGCATCGGTCAGCCGGTCGAGGGCGGATGGAACTTCCAGGAACAGGAAAGCCCGATCGGCAAGCGCGCTTATTGGTTCAACCATTATATGCTGCTGCCCGTCATCACCTTCATCTCGCTGCTGGTGCTCGGCCTGCTGCTGTGGGTCGTCGTGCGCTACCGCGCTTCGGCCAATCCGGTGCCGTCGAAGACGACGCACAACACCTTCATCGAAATCATCTGGACCGCGATCCCGGTCCTGATCCTTGCGGTGATCGCGGTTCCGTCGATCCGCCTGCTCGCGGCGCAATATGAGCCGCCGAAGAAGGATGCGCTGACGATCAAGGTCACCGGCTATCAATGGTATTGGGGCTATGCCTATCCCGACCAGGGTATCGGCGAATATGTCTCGAAGATGCTGCCCGAGGACAAGGCCGTCGCCGCCGGCGAGCCTTATCACCTCGCGGTGGACAATCGCATGGTCGTCCCCGTCGGCAAGCAGGTGAAGCTGATCATCACCGGCGCCGACGTGATCCACAGCTTCGCGGTTCCCGCGCTGTGGACCAAGATGGACGCGGTTCCGGGCCGCGCCAACGAAACGACGTTCACCGTCGACAAGCCCGGCGTCTATTACGGCCAGTGTTCGGAACTGTGCGGCGTCGACCACGGCTTCATGCCGATCGCGGTCGAAGCGCTGCCGATGGACAAGTGGAAGGCGTGGGTCCGCTCGAAGGGCGGCAATCCCGACGGCGCCCAGGCCGCCGCCGCGGCAGCGCCCGCCGCCGCAGCTCCGGCTCCGACCGGCCCGATCCCGGCGACGACCGTCCCCGCCGCCGACACGACCACAGCGGCTCCGGCTGCGGCGCCTGCCGCCGCACCGGCCGCCAAGAATTAATCAGGGGGTCCGACAGATGACCGATATCGCAGCGACTGCACCGGCGCATGGCCACGACCATGCGCACGACCACGACCATGACACGCCCAGCTTCTTTGTCCGCTGGTTCATGTCGACGAACCACAAGGACATCGGCACGCTCTACCTGATTTTCGCGATCATCGCCGGCATCGTCGGCGGTGCGCTTTCGGGGATGATGCGTCTCGAACTCGCCGAACCCGGCATCCAGTATCTTCCGGGCTGGGCGCATATGCTTGGTGGCGCAGCGGACGCGACCGCGGGCAAGCATTTCTGGAACGTCATGATCACCGCGCACGGTCTGATCATGGTCTTCTTCATGGTCATGCCCGCGATGATCGGCGGCTTCGGCAACTGGTTCGTCCCGCTGATGATCGGTGCGCCGGACATGGCCTTTCCGCGCATGAACAACGTGTCCTTCTGGCTGACGGCGGTTGCGTTCGTCATGCTGTGCGGATCGATGTTCGTTCCGGGCGGCAGCGGCCTTGGCGCCGGTACCGGCTGGACCGTCTATGCCCCGCTGTCGACCAGCGGGTCGGTCGGCCCGGCGGTCGACATGGCGATCTTCTCGCTCCACCTTGCGGGTGCGGCGTCGATCCTCGGTGCGATCAACTTCATCACCACGATCTTCAACATGCGTGCACCGGGCATGACCCTGCACAAGATGCCGCTGTTCGTCTGGTCGGTGCTCGTCACCGCCTTCCTGCTGCTGCTCGCGCTGCCGGTCCTTGCCGCCGCGATCACCATGCTGCTGACCGACCGTAACTTCGGCACCACCTTCTATGACGCCACGGGCGGCGGCGATCCGCTGCTCTATCAGCACCTCTTCTGGTTCTTCGGCCACCCCGAAGTGTACATCATGATCCTGCCGGGCTTCGGCATCGTCAGCCAGATCATCTCGACCTTCAGCCGCAAGCCGGTGTTCGGCTATCTCGGCATGGCCTACGCCATGGTCGCGATCGGTGTCGTCGGCTTCATCGTGTGGGCGCACCACATGTTCACCGTCGGCATGAGCGTGAACCTGAAGATGTACTTCACCGCCGCGACGATGGTCATCGCGGTCCCGACCGGCATCAAGATCTTTTCGTGGATCGCGACGATGTGGGGCGGTTCGATCAGCTTCAAGACCCCGATGGTCTGGGCAATCGGTTTCATCTTCATGTTCACCGTGGGCGGCGTGACCGGCGTCGTGCTCGCCAATGGCGGCGTCGACACCAACCTGCACGACACCTATTATGTCGTGGCGCACTTCCACTATGTGTTGTCGCTCGGCGCGGTCTTCTCGCTGTTCGCGGGCTTCTATTACTGGTTCCCGAAGATGTCGGGCCGGATGTACAACGAGTTCCTCGGACAGTTGCACTTCTGGATCTTCTTCATCGGCGTGAACGTCCTGTTCTTCCCCCAGCACTTCCTGGGCCAGCAGGGCATGCCGCGCCGCTATCCCGACTATGCGGAAGCCTTCGCCTATTGGCACTATATCTCGTCGTTCGGCTATGTGATCATGGCCGTCGGCATGATCTTCTTCTTCGTGAACATCGCCTGGTCGCTGTTCGCGGGCAAGAAGGCCGCCGACAACCCGTGGGGCGAAGGTGCGACGACGCTCGAATGGACGCTGTCGAGCCCGCCGCCGTTCCACCAGTTCAACGAACTGCCGCGTATCGCCTGATTGCGCTGCGCCCCCTGCTAAGAGCCTTGGCAGGGGGCGCCCCGCTTTCCGGCCTGGAGTTAGCATGGCGCAGAGCCTGACCCACGGCGAGATGTCGCTTCCCGCAGATTGGCGCGACCTGTTCGCGCTGACCAAGCCGCGCGTGATGTCGCTCGTCGTCTTTACCGCGCTGTGCGGTTTGCTCGCGGCACCGGGCAGCGTTCATCCGGTGCTTGCCTTTTCGTCGATCCTCGCGATCGCGCTCGGGGCAGGCGCATCGGGGGCGCTCAACCAATGGTATGAAGCGACGATCGACGCGAAAATGAAGCGGACGGCGAACCGCCCGCTGCCCGCCGGTCGTCTCGACCGCCAGACGGCGTTGCAGTTCGGGGTCGGACTCGCTGCCTTTTCGGTCTTTCTCATGCTGTTCGCAGCCAATTGGCAGGCGGCGGTGCTGCTGACCGTTTCGATCCTGTTCTACGTCTTCATCTACACAATGTGGCTCAAGCCGCGGACGCCGCAGAATATCGTGATTGGCGGCGCGGCGGGGGCATTCCCGCCGCTGATCGGCTGGGTCGCGGCGACGGGCAGCGTCGCACCGCTGCCGATCGCGCTGTTCCTGCTGATCTTCCTCTGGACCCCGCCGCATTTCTGGGCGCTCGCGCTGTTCGTGCGGTCGGACTATGCCGCAGCGGGAATTCCGATGATGCCGGTGGTCGCGGGCGAGCGCGCGACGCGCCACCAGATCCTGCTCTATGCTGTGTTGATGGCGGTGGCGGCGATCGCGCCGTGGCCGCTCGGCTACACGGGCGCGCTCTATGGCTGGACCGCGACGATCCTGTCGGCGCTGTTCGTGCTGCTGTCGGCGCAGGTCGGCTTGCGCAGCGCGGGCTCGGACGACCGGATGCAGCCCGAAAAGCGCCTCTTCGCCTTTTCCATCGCCTATCTCTTCATCCTCTTCGGCGCGGTGGTCGCCGATCACTGGTTGCCACTATGACCGACGAAAATCCGCAACAGCCGTTCGACGAAGCCGAGTATCGCCGCCGCCAGCGCGTGCGCGCCAACCTGATGGGCTGGATCCTCGGCGGGCTCGCTTTCCTCTTTTTCTTCATTACGATGGCGCGCATGGTGGTGCCGACATGACGGACGAAGCGACACGCCGGAAAAATGGCCGCACCGCGGCGCTCGCGGCCTTGCTCGCGGCGGCGATGGTCGGGCTGGGTTTCGCGGCGGTGCCGCTCTACAATCTTTTCTGCCGCGTCACCGGCTTTGGCGGCACGACGCAGCGTTACGATCCGGTCGCCGCGGCCGAGACACCGAAGGTGTTGAGCGATACCGTCTCGGTGCGCTTCGATGCCAATGTGTCGCCCAAGCTGCCGTGGAAATTCTATCCCGAACATCCCACCGATACGGTCAGCATCGGCGCGCGCGACATGGCGATCTTCATTGCGCAGAATAATTCGCCGCACCCGATCACCGGCACCGCGACCTTCAACGTGACCCCCGACCAGGCGGGGAAATATTTTACCAAGATCCAGTGCTTCTGCTTCACCCAGCAGACGCTGAAGCCGGGCGAACAGATCCGCATGCCGGTGCTGTTCTTCGTCGATCCCAAGATCAAGGACGATCCCGACGCGCGCGACATTCAGGAAATCACCCTCAGCTACACCTTCTACCCAGTGGACGAGGGCAAAAAGGCGAGCTAAGGCCGCAACCAATAGAGTCTTACCAAGGACCGGCAGATGATGGGGATCATCGCGCTGGGGCAAAAAACGGGAACTGTGACATGGCCGGTGCCAAACATCATGATTATCACCTCGTAAATCCCAGCGTCTGGCCGCTTTTCGGCTCGGTCGCCGCGCTGGTGATGTTCTTCGGCCTCGTCATGGCGATGCACGCCGACCATTTCGGCGGTGCCGGCAAATGGGTGCTGGGTCTCGGTTTCATGGGTGTGATCGCCACCTTCTTCAGCTGGTGGGGCGAGGTCATCAAGGAAGCGCATGCCGGCGATCATACGCCGGTCGTTCAGTTGCACCTGCGCTATGGCATGATCCTGTTCATCGCATCGGAAGTCATGTTCTTCGTCGGCTGGTTCTGGGCCTGGTTCGATTTCTCGCTGTTCCCGGCGCCGGTCGAGATCGTCGACGGTGCGGTGACCTCGCTGTTCGGGCAGGAAGGCGCCGTTGCCGCGTCGATCTGGCCGCCGAAGGGCATCCATGTCATCGACGCCTTCTCGCTGCCGCTGCTCAACACGCTGATCCTGCTCTGCTCGGGCACGACGATCACCTGGGCGCACCATGCGCTGATCCACGGCGATCGCGAAGGGCTCAAGAAGGGTCTGTGGCTGACCATCATCCTCGGCCTGACCTTCAGCTGCATTCAGGCTTATGAATATGCCGAAGCGCCGTTCCCCTTCGGCACGATCAACTATACCTCGGCCTTCTTCATGGCGACCGGCTTCCACGGTTTCCACGTTCTGGTCGGCACGATCTTCCTGATCGTGAACCTCGTCCGCGTCTACAAGGGCCATTTCACGCCGACGCAGCACTTCGGTTTCGAAGCCGCTGCCTGGTATTGGCACTTCGTCGACGTGGTGTGGCTGTTCCTCTTCATCATCGTCTATGTCTGGGGTGGCTGGGGCGCACCGGTCGCCGCGCACTAAATTGCCGGACAGCGAACAGCATCAAAAGGGGCAGCCGCCGGTCTGGCGCGCTGCCCTTTTCGGTCTCTGCCCCGAATGCGGCGCGCCAACGCTGTTCGACGGGCCGACCAAATTCGCGCCGCGCTGCCGCGCCTGCGGGCTGGACTACTCGACCTACAATGTCGGCGACGGGCCGGCGGCGTTTCTGACCATGATTATCGGTGCGCTGATCGTTGCCGCGGCGATTGCCGTCGATTTCGCATTCGAGCCGCCGTTGTGGGTGCACGTGCTATTGTGGGTGCCGATCACGGCCGCCGCGGTCGTCTACGGCCTGCGGGTTGGCAAGGCCGCGCTGCTCGCGAGCGAACATCAGCGCAAGGCGGCGGAAGGGCGCCTGGTGGATCGGCATGACGACGACGCCTGACGCTCCTTCGCCCGGCGAAGCCGTCGCGCCGCCGCGCGGCTGGCCGGTGATTCCGACGATCCTGGTTCTCGCCGCCGTGGCGACGATGATTGCGCTTGGCATCTGGCAGTTGCAGCGCAAGGGCGAGAAGGAAGCGCTGATCGCGCTTTACGAACGCAACGGGGCGATGTCGGCGACGGTGACCTATCCGAAGCTGCCGCCGGTTCCCGACGCGATGCTCTATCGCAAAAGCAGCGTTATCTGTCTCGAGCCGGTGCGCTGGGATCCGCGCAGCGGCACCGATCGCAAGGGCGGAGGCGGTATTCGCATGATTGCGGATTGCCGCAC
>NZ_MEFH01000154.1:0-6966 GCF_001725095.1 Sphingopyxis sp. SCN 67-31
GCGGCGCTGGCTCGTGCTCGCGGTCGCCTGGGGCATTTGCATCCTCGGCTGGCTGGCGATCGCGTCGATCCCGAACCGCTATGACAGCCGCGCGCGCCTGCTTGTCGATGTGAACCAGATCCTGCCCGACGATGCGCAGGGCGGATCCTTTGGCGGGCGCCAGCAGATCGACCAGATTCGCGAAACGCTGACCAGCGCGCGCAATCTGGAGAAGGTCGCGACGACCACCGGACTGATCCCGGCGGGTGCGGGCGAGCGCGAGAAAGCGGGCGCGGTCGCGATGCTGCAAAAGAATATCAAGATCGTGCCGCAGCAGGACAATATCTTCGAAATCACGTCGAGCGTCGGCATCGGCAGCCTGTCGGACGCCGACAATGCCAAGCTGGCGAGCGGTGTGCTTGACAGCCTGATCACCGTCTTTCGCGACGATCAGTTGCGCGGGGGCCGCGTCGATGCGCGCGAGGGGCTGAAATTCCTCGATTCACAGATCGCCGACCGCGAAAAATCGCTGCGCGAGATCGAGGCGCGGCGCGCCGCGTTCGAGGCGCAGAATATCGGCCTGATTCCGGGCGGCGCCGGATCGCCCGCCCAGCGCGTCGATGCGGCGCGCGCCGAACTCAGCCAGATCGAAACACAATTGGTTGCGGCGCAGGCGGCGCTGGCGGCCGCCAACGGCCAGCTCGCCTCGACCCCCGCGACGGTGCCGGGCGCAGGCGGTGTTGGCGGCGGCGTCGCGCGGCAGCAGCTTGCGGGCGCGCAGAACGAGCTTGCATCGATGCGCGCACGCGGGCTGACCGACGCGCACCCCGATGTGATCGCGCTCAAGAGTCAGATCGCCTCGCTCAAGGCGCAGGCCGACCGCGAAGGCAATGGCGGTGGCGGCGGGATGCAGAACCCCGCCTATTCGTCGCTGGCCGCGATGCGCGCCGAGCGGCAGGCGACCGTCAGCGCGCTGTCGGCGCGCAAGGCGCAGCTCACTGGCGACATCGCGCGCATCACCTCGCAGCAGATCCAGAACCCGGGCATTGCCGCGGAATATGACCGGATCAACGGCGAATATACGGCGCAGAAGGCACAGTATGACAAGCTGCTCGCGCAGCGCGAACAGGTGCGGCTGCGCGGCGACGTGCAGACCGAAACCGACGCGATCCGGATCGAGTTGCTCGATCCGCCGTCGAAGCCGACCAGCCCTGCGGCGCCCAATCGCCCGCTGTTCCTGACGCTCGTCCTGCTCGCCGGGATTGGCGGCGGCATCGGCGCGGCTTTCGGCCTGGCGCAGGTGCGCACAAGCTATGCCACCGCCGCGAAGCTCGAGCGCGCGAGCGGACTTCCCGTCATCGGATCGATCACCGAGGTCGTGACGCCCGACCGGCACGTCGAGCGGCGCAAGCGGCTTGTCTGGCTTGCCAGCGGGGGCGCGGCGCTCGTCGGCCTCTATGCGCTGCTGCTGGTCGCCGAGTTCGTCCAGCGTGGCATGGTCGCGTGAGCGAGGAAAAGGACATGAACGACCAACGCCCCGTCAAGCGCCAGCCCTCGCTGCTCGAACGCGCGGCCGACATGTTCGGCCTTGATCCGGCGAAGCATGCGCCGACGATCGACGTCTCGCAGCTTCCGCCCGAACCCGAGCGCAAGGCGAAGAAGGCGAAGCCCGCTGCCGAAGCGCCGCAGCCCGAAATCCTGCCGCCCGATGCGCCGGCACCGGCGGTCGAAGCCGCGCCCGCGGCAAAGGCATCGCCGCGCAAGGAGGTAGCGCGCGCCGCTCCTGCCATCGCCGCCAACCGGCAGGGCAAGATCGATCGCGAGCGGCTCGCCGCGCGCGGGATGGTCGTGCCGGGCGCGCCTGTCACCGGCATCGCCGAAGAATATCGTATCGTGAAGCGCGAGATCATTCGCAACTTCGCGGGCACCGCCAACCGTCCCGTCGTGCCGCGCGGTCACCGCGTGCTGATCGCATCGGCCAATCCGGGCGAGGGCAAAACCTTTACCGCGGTCAATCTGGCGCTCAGCCTTGCGGTCGAGGCCGATCACGACGTGTTGCTTATCGATGCCGACATCGCCAAACCCAGCGTGCTCGAAACGCTGGGGCTGGCTGATGGGCCGGGCCTGATGGACGCGCTCGCCGATCCGCACTTGCCGCTCGGCGACTGCCTGATCCAGACCGATATTCCGGGACTGAAGGTCATGCCTGCGGGAACGCAGCATATGCACGACACCGAACTGCTCGCATCGGCCCGGACCGAGACGCTGCTCGCGCAGCTCGAACAGGGTGCGCCGGGGCGGATCATCATCCTCGATTCGCCGCCGGTCCTCGCCGCCTCGCCGGCCGCGGTGCTCGCGGGGCATGTCGGCCAGCTCATTATCGTGGTGCGCGCCGATCAGACGCTCGAATCCTCGCTGCGCGATGCGGTCGGGCTGATGGGCGGTTGCCCGCATATCCAGCTGCTCCTCAACGGGGTGAAATTCTCGCCGGGCGGCCGCCGCTTCGGCACCTATTACGGACAGGGAGGCGCGTCATGATGCGCGACCGGACTTATTTGCGCGGTGCTGCCGCGATCGCGGCGTTGTTGCTCGCCGGCACGGCGACGGGCGCGCAGGCTCAATGGTCGCAGGACAGCGGCTCGGGCTCGGGCTCGGGCGCAAGCGATGCTGCCCCGGCTTCGGGTGCGGCGTCCGGCGAAAGCGACCGCAAGGGCGGCAAGCGCGCCGAGAAGCAGAAGAAGCGCCGCCAGGTCGACGTCAGCCCCTATCTCGAGATCGGCCAGGTACTCACTGCCGAGCTCAAGAATGGCGGCGACGTGCTCACCTACACGACCGTAGCGGCCGGGGTCGATGCGGTGATCGCGACGCGCCGCGCCGAGGCGGCAGCCACGATTCGCTACGAACATCGCTTTG
Source organism: Sphingopyxis sp. SCN 67-31 (assembly GCF_001725095.1). Taxonomy (NCBI): domain Bacteria; kingdom Pseudomonadati; phylum Pseudomonadota; class Alphaproteobacteria; order Sphingomonadales; family Sphingopyxidaceae; genus Sphingopyxis; species Sphingopyxis sp. SCN 67-31. The sequence continues at coordinate 2,893 of NZ_MEFH01000154.1, forward strand.
GCGAATCGGGCGGTCTTGGCGATGCCGACGTACTCAGCGGTCTCGCGCGGGCGCGCCTTGAACTGATGCAGGGCTTCAATATCGAAGGCGGCGCGCTTGCGACCCGTGCGCGCGCCGACGGTCGGGGCGCCGACAGCGGCCTGTTCATCGGCGGCGCGAACAATGTCGCCAATCTCTATTCCATCTATGCCGGTCCGACGCTGACCAAGCGCATCGGCAACCTCGACTTCGGAGCCGGCTATCGTTTCGGTTATACGAAGGTCGACATCGATACGCCCGCGGTGCTCGCACCGGGCGTTCCGGTCGGCGATGCCTATGACAGCTCGACGAACCATGTCGCCTGGGCCAGCCTCGGCCAGCGTCCGGGCGATCTGCCCTTCGGCTGGCAGGTTTCGGGCGGCTATGAGCGCGAGGACAGCAATCAGCTCGACCAGCGGTTCGAGGGCAAATATGCCCGCGCGGACGTTACGGTGCCGATCAGCCCCAGCGTCGCCTTGCTGGGCGGCGTGGGCTATGAAAAGGTCCAGATAAGCCAGCGCGATCCGCTGCTCGACACCAATGGGGTGCCGGTGCGCGATTCGAACGGCCGCTTTGTCACCGACACGTCGCAGCCCCGACAGCTCTCGTTCGACACCGACGGGCTGATCTGGGATGCAGGCGTGATGTGGCGCCCGAGCCCGCGCACCTCGCTGACCGCACGCGTCGGCCGCCGCTATGGCGATACGGTCTATACCGGCAGCTTCGCCTATCGTCCCGACGACAGGACGCTGTTCCAGCTTGGCGTGTATGACGGACTTTCGAGCTTCGGGCGTGGGCTGACCACCGGGCTGTCGGCGCTGCCGACGCAGTTCGATCCGACGCGCAATCCGATCAGCGGTGATGTGAACGCCTGCGTCTTCGGGCAGCAGAGTGGCGGATGCCTTGCCCCGCAGCTTGCCAATACGACAACCGCGCAGTTCCGCAGCAGCGGCGTGCAGGCGATCCTGTCGTCGCGCTATGGCCGCTGGAGCTATGGTGTCGGTGCGGGATACGACCGCCGCAAGCTGCTGGTGCCGACCGGATCGGTACTCGGCGCGATCAACGGCACGGTGGACGAGGCCTATTATCTTTTCGTCTCCGCCGGGCGCCAGCTCGATTCCTCGTCGGACCTCAGCATTTCGGGCTATCTCAACTATTTCGACAATGGTTCGCCGGGTGCGTCCGACGTCCAGTCGGCCGGTATCTCGGCGGCCTATTCGCGGCGCTTCTGGCGCGGCCTGACCGGAACGGCGGCGGCGGGGCTCAACGCCTTCGACCAGGATGGCTTCAACAGCCAGCTTATCGGATCGGCGCTCGTCGGTCTGCGTTACAACTTCTGATCCAGCACAACGGGATTACTGCGATGTACGATCAATTCTACGGCTTCACCGGACGCCCGTTCCAGCTGACGCCCGATCCCGCTTTCTATTTCGAGAGCGGAACGCACCGCAAGGCGATGTCCTACCTTGGCTATGGGCTGGCGCAGGGCGAAGGCTTCATCGTCATCACCGGCGATGTCGGCGCGGGCAAGACCACGCTGGTCGGCCATCTGATGAACACGATCGATCCGAACCGGCTGACCGCGGTCAAGCTGGTGTCGACACAGGTCGAGGGCGACGATCTGCTGCGCCTTGTTGCCGAACAATTCGGCATCGAATGGGAAGGGCAGAGCAAGGCCGAACTGCTGCGCGCGATGGAGCAATATCTGCGCGAACAGGCGCGCGCCGGGCGGCGCACGCTGTTGATCGTCGACGAGGGGCAGAATCTCGCGATCTCGGCGCTCGAAGAACTGCGGATGCTGTCGAACTTCCAGCTTGGCGGCCATTCGCTTTTGCAGATCTTCCTGCTCGGCCAGCCCGAGTTCCGCCAGACGCTGTTTCATTCGCCGACGCTCGAACAATTGCGCCAGCGCGTGATCGCGACCCACCATCTCGACCCGATGGAGCCCGAAGAAGTCGAACCCTATATCCTCCACCGCCTCGGCAAGGTGGGCTGGACGGGCAACCCGAGCTTCAGCCCCGACAGTTTCGAGCTGATGTATGATTATAGCGAAGGTGTGCCGCGCAAGCTCAACGTCCTCGTCAGCCGCCTGCTGCTGTTCGGCGCGGTCGAGGAACTCAACCGCATCAACGCCCAGCATGTCCGCAATGTGATTGCCGAGATCGAATCGGACCGTGGCATCGACGAGGCGAGCCTTGCGCCGCTGCCGGTCGAGGAGGTGGTGGCGCAAGCCGCAACGGCGAGCGCGCCGCACGCCGCCGTTCCGCACGAATGGCCGGTGGCAAGCGCAGAGCGCGCGCCCTTCGCGGCGCCCGCGACGGACGCTGCTGCAGCGGTAGTCGCGGCTCCGCAGGATACGGCGCAGTTCGATGCGCTGCGCGCGCAGATTTCGGCGCTCGAGACGCGGATTGCCGAACAGGATGAAGCGCTGCGTCGGGTTCTCGATCTGCTGATCGAATGGGTCGAGCGCGATCCCGAAAACGCCCCCAACCCCGCAAAATCGCAGGTTTGGGCGGCCTGACGGCAGCGCCGATTTCGGCTATGCGACCGGCAGAGGTGATGGACGATGCAGAACGGCCTGTCGGTCGATGTCGAGGACTGGTTCCAGGTCGGCGCCTTTGAGCGCACGATCGATCGCGCCGACTGGCCGGCGCTCGAATGTCGGGTCGAGGCGAATTGCGATGCGGTTTTGCACCTGTTCGCCGAGGCCGGGGTTCGGGGCACATTCTTCACGCTCGGCTGGGTCGCCGAACGCTATCCCGCGCTGATCCGGCGGATCGTCGATGCGGGGCACGAGCTTGCGAGCCACGGCTATGATCACAAGCGCGTGTTCCAGATGACGGCCGGCGAATTTGCCGCCGACCTTGAAAAGACACGCGCCATCCTCGAAAATCTGGGCGGCCAGCCCGTGCGCGGCTATCGCGCACCCAGCTTTTCGGTCGATGCGCGCACGCCCTGGGCGCATGTCGTCCTTGCCGAACAGGGCTATGCCTATTCGAGCAGCGTCGCGCCGGTGGTGCACGATCATTATGGCTGGGCGCAAAGCCCGCGCCATGCGTGGCAGCCGCTTCCCGACAGCGCGCTGATCGAATGGCCGGTGACGACCGCACGCGTCGCGGGCCGGACGCTTGCCGCGGGCGGGGGCGGTTTCATGCGACTGCTTCCCTATGGTTTCACGCGCTGGGCGGTCGAGCGGATGAATCGCGAAGGGCATCCCGCGATCCTGTATTTCCACCCGTGGGAGATCGATCCCGGTCAGCCGCGCGTCGCCGATGCGCCGCTGCGGTCGAAGGTCCGGCATTATACTGGCCTCTCCGCGATGGCGGGCAAGCTGAAGAAGCTGCTCGACGATTTCGAATGGACGCGCGCCGATGCATTGCTCGCGGCGCAGCAGGAGCGCGCCCGGCCGTGGCGCGCCGCGGCGTGAACGCACCGGTCAAAACGATGAGCGACGCCTTTGCCGGTGCGCCGCTTGCGGACGCGGCGGCGTGGGACGCCTATGTCGCCGCGCACCCCGATGCGACGCCCTTTCATACGCGCGCCTGGTGCGAAGCGATCACGAAGGCGACGGGTCACCGCTGCCATCTCGTCACGGCGCGCGATGCGCACGGCGCGCTGACGGGGCTCGTCCCGCTGCACCATGTCCGCTCGCCGCTGTTCGGGCAGGCGCTGGTCGGCAGTGGTTTCGCCGTCGACGGCGGACTGCTGGCGGACGATGCAGCGGTCGCCGACACCCTGGCCACGGGTGCCGCCGAACTGGCCCGCGCGCTCGGCGTTCCGTCGGTCGAACTGCGCGGGGGTCCGCTGCCCGAAGGCGAGGGGTGGCGCTGCGAAGATGATGTCTACGCCGGCTTCACGCGTGACCTCGCCGCCGATGACGAAGCCGAATTGCTCGCCGTCCCGCGCAAGCAGCGCGCCGAAGTGCGCAAGGCGCTGGCGGGCGATCTGTCGGTAACCACGGGGCGCGATGCCGCCGAGCGGCGCGACCATTACCGCATCTACGCGACGAGCGTTCGCAACCTCGGCACGCCGGTCTTTCCGAAGGCGCTGTTCGAT
>NZ_MEFH01000155.1:0-12971 GCF_001725095.1 Sphingopyxis sp. SCN 67-31
TAGAGCGCGAAGCTGAGCCCGCCGAAGGCCGCGCCGAACAGCAGCAGCAGGCCGCCCCCCGGTGCCGCGGCGAGCGCCACGCTCACCGCCAGTGCAAGCGCAAAACAGGCGATGATGACGCGGCGGCGATCATAGCGGTCGGAGAGGCGGCCCAGCGGCCATTGCAGCGCCACGCCGCCCAGGATCACCGTCATCATGAAAGTGGCGATCGCGCCGAGCCCCAGGCCGATGCCGCGTGCATAGATGGCGGCCAGGCCGTAGAAGGCGCCAAGGATCAGCCCGGTGATCGCCGCCCCCGCCAGCCCGAGCGGCGAGGCGGCAAATAGCCGCGCGAGGGGAAGATTGTCGGCTTCTCCCAAGGTCGGTGCGGTGCTGCGCGTGAGGCAGACCGGCAGGATGGCGAGCGAAATGAGGATCGAGGCGATCTGGAAGGGTACGGCCGGCGTTGCCGCGCCGGTGCTCAGGAAAAGCTGTCCGATGGCCTGTCCCGAATAGAGGGCGACCATATAGGCGGCGAGGATACCGCCGCGCGTCTCGGGTTCGGCGCGGTCGTTGAGCCAGCTTTCGACGCAGATGAACATGCCTGCGACGCACACGCCGTCGACCAGCCGCAGCAAGGCCCACAGCAGCGGGTGCTGGACCAGCGCATAGGTGAGCGTGCTCGCCGAAAGCAGCGCGACGAAGGCGGCAAAGGCGCGGATATGCCCGACGCGGCGGACGATCGCGCCGGCGCGCAAGGCGCCGAGCGTCAATCCGCCGAAATAGGCGGTGGCGACCAGCCCGATCAGGATCGTGTCGCTGCCCGCCCGCTCGAGCCGCAGGCCGATCAGCGTCGACAAGAAGCCGCTGCCCGCCATCATCACGAAGATGGCGAGCAGCAGGCTGCGAACGGGAGCAAGGGTGGCGAGCATCGGGAGGGTGCGGGTGCCGCGCGTCAGGCGGCGCGGCGCCCTTCTGCCCCGCCGGCATCCTCTTCGACCAACGTGCGATGCAGCGCGCGGACGGCAGGATCGAAATCGCGGCTTTCGACGATGAACTGGACATCGACGTTACGGATCTGATGCTGCATCGCGATCATCGCGACACCGGCGTCGTCGAGCGCGCGCAGCGCATCGGGCACCAGCCCCGGCCGCGCGATGTCGCTGCCGATCACCGACACCATTGCGACCGGATGCGCCGATATCGCGGCGTCGGGATATTGTTTTTGCAGATCGGCGATCACCTTCTTCACCGCGCCGGCGCTGGCCGACAGATAGTGGGTGATGGTGTTGGCATTCGACGCCTTGCTGACGATCCACAGGCCGTGACGCGTCAGCACGTCGAGGATCGCGGCATCATAGCCCTTCACTCCGACCATATCCTGTTCGAAGAATTGCAGCGCCTGCATCTGGCGGATGCCGGTGACGATCTCGACCCGCGGCACGTCGGAGACATAGGTGCCGGTGACGAGCGTGCCGCCATCTTCGCGGTCGAAGGTGTTGCGCACGCGCAGCGGAATGTCGGTCTGCCTGAGGCCGCGTCCGGCGCCCGGATGGATCGCCTCCATGCCCAGATTGGCGAGCTGGTCGGCGACATCGTAATTGGTGCGACCGATCTTGCGCGCTTTATCCTCGCCGACCAGCTTGGGATCGGCGCTCGACAGGTGGAATTCCTTGTGGATGATCGCTTCGCGCGCGCCGGTCAGCACCGCGATGCGTGAGAAGGTCATTTCGGTATAGCCGCGCGCAAAGCGTTTCACCATGCCGCCCTGGCAGCCGGCATAGCCGGTGACGATCGGCAGCGTCGTCGCCAGATCGATGTTGGCAAAGGCCTCGGTGATCCGCTCGTCGAGCGTACGCAGATCCTCCTGATCCCAAGGGGTCAGATCGACGAAGCGCGCGTTGACGTCGCGATCGCGCAGCAGCAGCGCGGTGCTGTGGGCGCTGTGCGCTTCGCCCAGCCCGGCGAGCAATTCGCGGGCGGTGACGAGCTGTTCCTTGACGCAGAAGCGGCCGTGGCTGCGCAGCCGCGCCAGATCGTCGAGGCAGGCGGCGACCGCATCGAGTCGCATGTCGACGAAGGCATCGGCCTCGTCGCGGCTCTCGCGGCGCGCGAACATCGCTTCGTTGCGCGCGTGCATCGCACCGCGCACCGCCTCCATCGCGCGGCGCCAGCCATCGCTGTCCTCGTCGTCGGCGACGAAGCGCCCGAACACGCCGGGTTCGCCGGTCTTCTTGTCTTCGAGCAGCAGATTGGTGATCCCGGCATAGGCCGACACCACGAAAATGCGATTGTAAAGATCGGCGCCCGAGCGGCCGGCGATCAGCACATTGTCGAACAATGTCGCGGTCGCCGCCATCGACGTGCCGCCGATCTTTTCGACGCTGTGTCCACCCTTTTTGACGTCCTGTGTCATGCCGCAATCCTTTCGGTCAGCGGGCCCGCCTCGATGGCGAGCGGTTCGGGGGCGCCGCGATGCGCGAGGAACCAGGGGCGCGGCTTGTCGACCCCGAACGGCTTTTCGAGCCGGTTGCTCACCGCATTATAGACGAGGAAGGCATTCGCGCGCGGGAAGGGGGTGATGTTGCCGTTCGACCCGTGCATCAGGTTGCAGTCGAACAGGATCACGGTTCCCGGCGCGCCGGTCGGCGCAACGATACCGTGATCATGCGCCAGTTCGGCGAGGCTGTCCTCGTCGGGAACGCCATATTCCTGGCGCTTCAGCGACTGGCGATAATGGTCGTCGGGCGTTTCGCCGACGCAGGTCAGATAGGTGCGATGCGACCCCGGAATGACCATCAGCGGGCCATTGTGCGGCGTGTTCTCGGCGAGCAGAACCGACATCGAAAGCGCGCGCATCCGCGGCATGCCGTCCTCGACATGCCAGGTTTCGAAATCGCTGTGCCAGTAGAATTCCTTGCCCTTGAAGCCGGGTTTGTAGTTGAGGCGCGACTGGTGGATGTAAACCTCGTCGCCGAGCAGGAAGCGCGCGACCCCCGCCAGCCGCTCGTCGGCAGCAAGCCGCGCCATGATCGCGCTCTGGTTGTGAATGTCGAAGATCGACCGGATTTCGCGGCTCTGCGGCTCGGTGACGATCGTTTCCTCGTCGAGCGCGTCGGGATCAGCGAGCAGCTTGCCCGCGGCGCGCTGCAAATAGGTCACTTCCTCGTCGTCGAAGAGGTTCTCGAGCAGCAGATAGCCGTCGCGATCGAAGGCCTCCGCCTGCTCGCGGCTGATCGGTGCGTCGGGCGTCCACGCGCTGCGGACGACCGGGTCGAGCCGCGGCCGCATTTCTGGCGCGGCCGCGTGACGCGATGGGTAGATGTCGGTCATGGGACTTCCCCCTGTTGATATGGGTTTTACGCTGCGGGCGCGGCCTCGCGCGCCGGCTCGCTCGCCATGTCGGCCTCGGCCGGATAGGCGCCGCTTGCGTCATGCACTTCCTTGCCGGTGACCGGCGGATTGAAGGCGCAGGCGGTCAGTATGTCGGTTTCGGGACGCACGATGTGGCGGTCGTGCTTGTCGAGCGCATACATCACGCCGGGTTCGAGCCGATGGATTTCGCCGCTGTCCAGATCCTCGATCGTCCCCGTGCCCTTGAGCACGAACACCGCCTCGAGGTGGTTCTGGTAATGCATTTTGAGTTCGCTGCCCGCGAACATGGTGGTGACGTGGAAGGAAAAGCCCATCCCGTCATCCTTGAGCAGCATGCGCGCACTGGCCCAGCCGTTCGAGCGGACGTTGCGGTCGGATTTGCGGATCTGGTCGAGATTGCGGATGATCATGGTCGGTCTCCTGTCTTCATTCGGCGGCGACGGCGTAATCGTCGGCCATCGCTTCGCGGATCTTGGTTTCGAGAATGTCGAGCCCTGCCGAGAGCAGCGCGTCATCGATGACGAGCGGCGCGAGCACCTTGACGATTTCGTCGTGCGCGCCGCTGGTTTCGATGATGAGGCCGGCGTCGAAGCAGGCGGCGGTGATCGCCCCGGCGCGTTCTCCCGACCCGACGTTGATGCCGCGCATCATCCCGCGGCCGCGCGTTTCGAAGCCATGTTCGGCGGCGATGCGCGCGAGCCGCTCTTCGAGCAGCGCCCCGCGGCGGCGCACATCGTCGGCGAAAGCGTCGCTGCTCCAGAAATGGCCGAGCGCGGCGGTCGCGGTGACGAAGGCGTGGTTGTTGCCGCGGAACGTCCCATTATGTTCGCCGGGCGACCATTGGTCGAGCTCGGGGCGGAAAAGGGTCAGCGCGAAGGGCAGGCCCATGCCCGACAGCGATTTGGCAAGCGTGACGATGTCGGGGGTGAAGCCCATTTCCTCGAAGCTGAAGAAGCTTCCCGTGCGGCCACAGCCCGCCTGAATGTCGTCGACGATCAGCAGCGCGCCGTGGCGCTTTGCGATGTCGGCGATCTTGCGCAGCCATTCGGGCGAGGCAGCGTTGAGGCCGCCTTCGCCCTGCACCGTTTCGACCAGGATCGCGGCGGGGGCGTCGAGGCCGCTCGACGGATCGGCCAGCCGCTGGTCGAGCAGTTCGGCGGTGTCGACCTCGGGGCCGAAATAGCCGTCATAGGGTTCGTGCGCGACATGGGCGAGCGGGACGCCCGCGCCGCCGCGCTTGGCGGCATTGCCGGTGCAGGCAAGCGCGCCGAGCGTCATACCGTGAAAGCCGTTGGTGAAGGCGATAACCAGTTCGCGACCCGTCACCTTGCGCGCGAGCTTGATCGCTGCCTCGACCGCGTTGGTGCCCGTCGGGCCGGTGAACATGACGCGATAGTCGAGTGCGCGCGGCTTCAGGATCACATCCTCGAACGTGTCGAGAAAGGCGGCCTTGGCATCGGTGTGCAGGTCGAGCCCGTGGGCGATGCCGTCGGCGGCGATATAATCGAGCAGTGCCTGCTTCAAAATCGGATGGTTGTGACCATAGTTGAGCGTCGAACAGCCCGACAGGAAGTCGAGATAGCGACCGCCCTGATCGTCGTGCATCCATACGCCTTCGGCCTTGCCGAACTGACGCGGCATCGCGCGGGCATAGCTGCGGACCACCGATTCGCGGCGTTCGTAAATGCTCCGGTCGGGAATGGACCCGGACGGTTTGGGTGCGTTGATCATGTGAATACCCCTATTCTGCCTGTGTCATTGTGCCTGAGTCATTCAGGCGATGTCGTATCGGTCGGTGTCGTATCGATGGCGAATGGCCCGATGCGGGCTTGAAACTCGCTGGGATGGACGCCCGCGAAATGGGCGTCGCGCTCGAAGACGATACTGCGGTCGAGCGTCGTATCGTGGCGCCGGGCAAGGCCGTGGAACAGCGCCCACGACGCCGCATTGTCGGCGGTGATCGTCGCCAGAACGTGCGTCACGCCCGCCTGCGCCGGCCGCGTGAGCAGTTCGTCGAGCATACGGCTGGCGAGCCCCTGGCCGCGCCCTTCGGGCGCGACCGCGACCTGCCAGACGAAGAAGGCGCTTGGTTCGGCGGGCGGGCGATGCCCCGAAATCCAACCGAGAATGCGACCGCCGCGTTCGGCGATGATGCAATTGTCAGCGAAATGGGTGCACTGGATCAGATTGAAGTAGCGCGAATTGCGGTCGAGCGGCGGGCAGGCCGCGATCAGCGCGGTGATCGCCGGCCCGTCGGTAGCGACCGGCTTGCGAAATTGCAGCGACGCGGCGGGTCGGCCGCGATTCCTTTGTGGATGGTGCCGTGTCCCGTTCCTGTGGCCGGTCAAATATCTTTCATCTCCTGAAATAATGCCAAGCGCATATTCGAGCCACCCGGCCCGGTATGCCGCGAAATATAGGATGTTCACCGCCTCGTTCAACCCCGCGGCGACCATAATGTTTCATGATCTGAAATAAAATTCCGCATCAGAGCGAGGGCGACTTTGCAATTGGCGCCCTCTGCGGGCGCGGCTAACAAGGCGGGATGGAGTCCGAAATTGCCAACGCCACCCTGCGCGCGCTGCGGCGCATCCTGCGCGCGACCGAGACGGGCAGCCGCAAGCTGGGCGCGGCGACCGGCCTGACGCCGTCGCAGCTGCTCGTGCTGCGCGATGTGGCGGGGGCGCAGGGCGCCACGCCGGGGCAGGTCGCACAGCGCCTGCAATTCAGCCACGCGACGATCACCGCCATCGTCGACCGGCTGGTTGCCATGGAGCTGGTGACGCGGACGCGAAGCGAGCGCGACAAGCGACAGATGCTGCTGACCGCGACCGACGCGGGTCAGCGCCGCGTCGCCGAGGCGCCCGATATGCTGCAACAGATATTCGCCGACCGCTTCGCCGCGTTGCCCGCATGGGAACAGGCGATGATCCTGGCCGCGACCGAGCGGCTGGCGATCGTGCTCGGCGCCGCCGACATCGACGCCGCGCCGTTACTCGATACGGGCGCGATCGATCGCGCCTAGCGCACTTATTTCCGGATCGATCTTTGCCCTACCGCCGCAGCGCGGCGATGCAGCTGTCGACATTCGCGTCGCGCCCGTCGGGGGTGCGCGCGTCGACATGGGTGGCAAGCGCCTCGGCGCCTGAGCGCTGGGCGTAATAGTAAACATCCAATATGCACGCCGACCCGGCGAATTGCAGCTTGCGACCCGCGCCCTCGCTGACGTCGAGCCGCGGCTTGCCGAACAGGCGCAGCGCGCTGTTGGCATCGCGCCCGACGAGCGCATTATTCTGGGTGACACGCGGCGGGTTGAGCGGCGCCGGGGCACTGCTTGTCGGCGGCGGCGTCACGCGCGGCACCGCGGTGGCGGCGCAGCCGCCGAGCATCAGCGAAAGGCCGGCGAGTGCGGCCAAATTGGTGGTGCGGGTCAAGCCGGTTCCCCTTTATCTGTCTGCCCGGCGCAGATGGAGCATGTGGACGGCCATAGCCGCGCTCGCGATGGGCGCCAACAGATTGGCGACGGGAACCAGAAAGCTTGCGGCGGACAGCAGGCCGAGCGACCAGCGCGCGCGCCGCTCGAGGCGTGGCCGGCCGGGATGGCGCGCGAGGACCATCGCCTCGAGATCGCGGCCGAGCAGCAGCGCGTTGACGAAGAGGGCGAGGATCGGCGTGCCGATTCCCGTCACCAGGAGGAGGACATAAAAGGGCAGCGCGGCAAGATTGCCAAGGATCAGGCGCGCGAGCGATGCGAGCGCGAGGGCGACCGACTGCCGCCAGCCGACATCGACCGCGCCTGCCGCGGCGGCGGGATAGTGGCGCCCCTCGACATCGGCGACGATGGCGTCGGCGAACAGCCCGACGACAACAATCGCGACGGCGCGAAACAAGAGCCAGCTCCCCGCGATCAGCAGCAGCAGGATCAGCACGCTCGCCATGTCGATCCCCGCCGCGCCCAGCCACTGCCAATGCGCGAGCGCCCAGCGCGCCCCAGCCAGAAGCGCCGCGCCCGCCGCAATGAACAGCAGCAGGGTGAGGGCAAGGCTGATCGCCAGGATGCGCAGCACCCGCGGGCTCGACAGGTCGCCGATGGCGAGGAACAGGGCTTGGACGGCACGGGCCATGCGTCCGAATGGCGCGGCGGGCGCTGCGTCGTCAAGCGTCGCGCTTGCCTTGGCGCGCGCGGCCCCCTAAGGCGCGCGGCATATTTTCCCACGCATCACAGGATTTTTCATGGCCTCCACCGCCCGTTTCGAAGTCGTTGCGATCGGCAATGCGATCGTCGATGTCATTGCCCGCGCCGACGACGCGCTGATCGAGGCCGAGGGCCTGACCAAAGGGTCGATGCGCCTCATCGATGCCGAAGAGGCGGGGCGCCTGTATGCGGCGATGGGTCCGGCGATCGAAATGTCGGGCGGATCGGCAGCGAACACGCTCGCCGGCATGGCCGCGCTCGGCCGCCGCTGCGCCTTCATCGGCCAGGTTGCCGACGACCAGCTCGGAAGCGTCTTCACGCACGACCTGCGCGCGCTCGGCGTCGCCTATGAAACCCCGGCGCTCAAGGAAGGCGCGCCGACCGCGCGCTGCCTGATCCTCGTCACGCCCGACGGCCAGCGGACGATGAACACCTTCCTCGGCGCAAGCCATCTGCTCGAACAGGCGATGATCGCCGAAGACTGGATCGCCGACGCCGACATCCTCTATCTCGAGGGCTATCTGTGGGATCCGCCGCTGTCGCGCGCCGCGATGCGCCGCGCGATCGACGTCGCACGCGGCGCCGGCCGCAAGGTTGCCTTCACCCTGTCCGACGCCTTCATCATCGACCGCCACGGCGATGATTTCCGCGCGCTGATCGGCGAGGGACTGTTCGACATATTGTTCGCCAACGAGGTCGAGATCTGCGCGCTCGCCGGAACGCAGGACTTCGAAGCCGCCGTCGCGGCGATCGCGCCGCGCGTGCCGCTGCTCGTCGTGACGCGCAGCGAAAAAGGCGCGATCGCGGTCGCGAACGGTGAGCGCGTTGCGGTCGGCGCCGAGCCGATCGAGACGGTCGTCGACACCACGGGCGCCGGCGACCTGTTCGCCGCGGGCTTCCTTGCGGGCCAGGCCGAGGGCCGCTCGCTCGCCGATTGCCTGACGATGGGTGCGGTGTGTGCGCGCGAAATCATCGCGCAGGTCGGCCCGCGCGCGCAGACCGATCTCAAAGCCGAAGTCGCCGCGCGGCTCGGCTGACGCGCCGGATCAGCTTGCCGGCGCGGCCGTTTCGGGCTGCTTGCGGAACAGCGCGCGGTCGGCCGGGCCGAAGCCGCGCGTCCAGATCAGCCACGCATAGATGCCGAGGATGAAGGGGACGCCGATCAGCAGCTCGGCCCATTCGGGCATCTGCGTCGCGCCCCAGCCGAGAACCGTCGCCCCGGCGGTGGCCCAGACGAGCGCCCAGCGCAGGCTGTTGACGGGCGCCCCGAGAATACGCGCGAGCAGCCGCGCCTTCACCACCGACGCGAAGCCGAGCGCGAGCATCAGCGCGAGCGCGACCGCGCCGGCATAGGCGATCGGCGGCAACCCCATCGATTTGGCGGTGAGGATCAGCGCGACGCTGAGCACCGCCTGCAGTGCGAGCGTCGCGATGCTGATGAGCAGATTGCGGTGGCGCGCGACATAGACGAGCGCGGCTTCGCTCACCACCGCCGTCGCCGCCACGACCTCCGCCGCGAGCAGGAAGGCGAGTGCGACATTGCCCTCGACGAATTGCGGGCCGACGAGGCCCATCACCGCTTCGCCCGGAATGCCGAGCGCAAGCGCGATTCCTGCTTGCGCCGCGATGATCCAGAAGCCGACCTGGCTGACCTGCGCGGCGACCGCGGCGAGGCGGTTCTCCGCCAGATTGCGGGTGATGACGGGGCCGAGGATCGGCTCGAAGCTGGTCTTGAGCTTCTGCGGCAGCGAGGCAACCTGCTGCGCCATGTAATAGATGCCGTAGATCGCGGGCGAGGTGAACTGGCCGAGGATGAACAGGTCGAGCCGGCGGGTCCCCCATTCGATCGCATCGGCAGCGGCGAGCGGCGCGTTGCGGCGCGCGAGAGAGATGAGCTGCGCGGGATGCGGGCGCCAGACGCCGGGGCCGCCATAGTGGCGAATCATCGGAATGAGCGCGGTGAAGAAGGTCGCGATCATCGCGGCGGCGTAGGAAAGGATCAACCCGTCGCGCAGCGAATAGAAGGCGAAGCCGAACGCGGCGGCGCTGATCGCCCAGGGTTCGACGATCGAACGCGCGCGGACCGTGGCGCCGATGTCGTAGCGATAGGCGCAGGCCGCGAGTGCGATGTCGGCACCCGCGATCGCGAAAACGGTGATCGCCACCCAGCGATCCCAGCCGTCGATATCGCCCGAGGGGAACATGAGCTGCGGAAAGGCGAAGAGAATCGCCGAGCCGAACGCCGAGGCGAGGAAGGCGACGAACATGCCGTCCCACACGATATGACGATGATCGGCGCCCGGCTTGCTGAGCTGTTCGGCGAGGCCGCGCTTGAGCCCGAGCGTCGCAAGCTGCGCGATCAGCTCGATGACGAGCACGGCAAAGGCGAAGCGGCCGACCGCTTCGGGGCCATACCAGCGACCGGCGAAATAGAGAAAGGGCAGGCGCGCGACGAGGCGCAGGATGAAGCCGAAGAAATTGGTGCGGCCGCCCCTGGCGAGCGCGGCGGTGTCGGCATCCTGCCCGGCCGGGTCGGCCACGGTGGATGCGGAAGGGGGCGCGGCTGCGCTGTCCGACTGGCTCAAGCCTGGCGCCCCTTCTGCTGCTCCCCTGTGCGCTGTTTAGCGCGCGGAAAAGGGCGAGGCAATCCGGGCAATCCAGGCAATCGGCAGCGGTGCATCATCGGCCCTCGGGTCGCAGCGGGCGGCTGAGCAGGGCCTGAATGGCGTCGGCAACGCGCGTTTCGCCCGCGACGAGCCGCGCCACCGCGTCGGTGATCGGCATGTCGATCGCATCGGCGCGTGCGGCGGCGGCGATCACCGGGGCGCTGAACGCGCCTTCGGCAACGGTGCGGCGGTCGGCCATCAGGGCCGCTGCGCTCTCGCCGCGCCCCAGCCCTTGGCCGAGCGCGAAATTGCGCGAATTGGACGAGGTGCAGGTAAGGACGAGATCGCCGAGCCCGGCGAGTCCGGCGAGCGTTTCGGCCTGCGCCCCGCGCGCGAGCCCGAAGCGCGTCATCTCGGCAAAGCCGCGGCTGATCAGCGCAGCGCGCGCGTTGAGCCCCAGCCCGGCCCCGTCGACGATGCCGCAGGCGATGGCGAGGACATTCTTGATCGCGCCGCCGATTTCGGCGCCGATCATGTCGGTCGACACATAAGGACGAAAATGCGGGCGGGCGAGCGCGCGGGCGAGCGCCTCGGCGAGCGCGGGGTTTTCGGCCGCCAGCGTGATCGCGGTCGGCAGCCCCGCTGCGACCTCGTGCGCGAAGGTCGGCCCCGACAGCACGGCGAAGCCGCGGCCGGGAAAGATTTCGCGCGCGATGTCGATCGGAAAGTCAAAGCTGCCCGCCTCCATCCCCTTGCTGCAGAAGATCAGCGGCGCATCGCCTGCGGGCAGCGCCGCGAGCACGGCGCGCAGATAGGGCACCGGCACGACGACGAGCAGCGCGTCGAGTCCCGACAGCGTGCCAAGGTCGCTCGTTGCCGTGAGCGAAGGCGACAGCGCCGCACCGGGCAGGAACAGTGGATTGCGATGCTCGGCGTTGATCGCCGCCACGACGTCTTCCTCGCGCGCCCACAGGCGCACCGGTGCGCCCTCGGCGGCGAGAAGCTGGGCGAGTGCCGTGCCCCAGGCGCCGCCACCGACGACGCCGAACTTTTCAAATGACGTCATGCAGTCGCGCGTCATGCCTTTACTCCGGCGCCGCGCACGGTTTCGGCGGCGGGATCGAGCGGCCAGCGCGGCCGCGCCGCCGTGTCGAGCGGATCGCTGAGCCCCGCGGCGAAGCGCTCGACGCCCGCCCAGGCGATCATCGCGCCATTGTCGGTGCAGAGCCACAGCGGCGGCGCGACAAAGGGCTTGTCGAACGCGGCGGCGAGGCCGGTGAGCGCGGCGCGGATTGCGCCATTGGCAGCGACGCCGCCCGCGACGACAAAGGCGGTCGCTTCGGGGCAGGCGGCGAGTGCGATGCGGCTGCGATCGATCAGGCAGTCGACGACCGCCTGCTGGAAAGACGCGGCTACGTCTGCGGGGCGGTGCGCGCCCGATGCGACCGCGCGCGCCACGGCGCTCTTGAGACCGGCGAAGGAGAAATGCGGTTCGGCGCTACCGACCAGCGGGCGGGGGAGCGGCACCGCATGCGGATCGCCGTCCGCCGCAAGCCGTTCGACCGCCGGACCGCCCGGATAGCCGAGCCCGAGCAGCTTTGCGGTCTTGTCGAAGGCCTCGCCCGCAGCGTCGTCGATCGTGGTGGCAAGCCGCCGATAATCGTCGACACCGCGCACGAGCAGAAGCTGGCAGTGCCCGCCGGAGACGAGCAGCAGCAGATAGGGAAAGCGAAGGTCGGGGTCGGCGAGCCGCGGGCTGAGCGCATGGCCTTCGAGATGGTTGATCGCGATCAGCGGCTTGCCCGCCGCATGGGCGAGCGCCTTGCCGGTGACCAGCCCGACCATGACGCCGCCGATCAGCCCGGGGCCGGCGGTCGCGGCGATGGCATCGACATCGGCGAGCGTCACCCCGGCATCGGCGAGCACGCCTTCGACGATCGGGGCGAGGCGGTCGACATGCGCGCGCGCCGCGATTTCGGGAACGACGCCGCCATAGGGCCGGTGCTCGGCCTCCTGTCCCGCGACCCGATGCGCGAGGATGCGCCGGTCGTCGGTGACGAGCGCTGCCGCGGTTTCGTCGCAGCTCGATTCGAGGCCAAGGATGAGAGACATAATGTTGCGCCCCCTTACCCGTGCCAGGGGGGCGGGGGCAAGCGGCGGACTTCCGCTTCCCACGCCCGACCGCCCGCTCCGCCTCGGTACGCGCGCCTCGCCGCTTGCAATGGCGCAGGCCAATATGGCCGCCGCGGCGCTGATCGCCGCCTATGGCATCGCGCCCGAGGCGATCGAAATCGTTCCGATGACCGCCACCGGCGACAAGATCCAGGACCGCGCGCTCGCCGAGGTAGGCGGCAAGGCGCTGTGGACGCGCGAGCTCGACGCGGCGCTCGACGGTGGGCGGATCGACATCGCCGTGCACAGTCTGAAGGATGTCGAGACGCTGCGTGATCCGCGCTTCGCGCTCGGCGCCATGCTCGAGCGCGCCGACCCGCGCGACCGGCTGGTGGTTCGCGACGGGATCGCGGCGGCGGCGATCGCCGACCTGCCGCACGGCGCGCGGCTGGGTACGAGCAGCCCGCGCCGCGCCGCGCAGGTCCGCCGCCTGCGTCCTGACCTCGAAACGACGCTGCTGCGCGGCAATGTCGCGACGCGGCTCGGCAAGCTGGCGGCGGGGGAGGTCGATGCGACCCTGCTCGCCGCGGCGGGGCTCGAACGCCTCGGCATGCATGCGGTCGGAACCGTGCAGCCGGCGGAGATACTCTTGCCCGCCGCGTCGCAGGGCGCGATCGGTATCGAATGCCGCGCCGACGATGCGG
>NZ_MEFH01000156.1:0-6729 GCF_001725095.1 Sphingopyxis sp. SCN 67-31
CCGCGGTCCCTTCGCTCGCGACGATGTCGGCGACGCTGCGCAGATTGGCGGCGCTGGTCCCGATCGCCAATATCTGCGTGCCGCGATCGATCCCGGCGGAGAGGGCGGGGGCGCCTTCATAGGCTTCGGCGATAATCACGCGCTGGGTCGAGGGATCGTAAGTCAGGCGGACGCCGAAGCCGGCGCTCGACCCGCTGCTATAATAGGCCTCTTCTTCGGCGATCGAGGTGACGTAAGTGAAATAGCGATCCTTGCTCTGCGCTCGCGCAGGCGCCACCAGCGCGTCGATATAATCCTGCACGGTCGAATAGCTGGCCGGATTGACGTTCGTCGCGACATCGTTCGGGAAGAGATACCATTCGTCGATCACCGACTTGGCAAAGGCCTGCTGTGCCGACAGGCCGCAGCTTGCGGTCGGCGTGGGGGTCGGGCTGGGTGTCGGGGTGACCGTTACCGGCCCGCTCCCCGCCGTGCTGCCACCTCCTCCTCCGCCGCACGAGGCAAGCATCAGCGCCGCCATCGTCAATGCGGTCAGCGGCACCCTCGGTTTCGCCATGTCCCTACTCCCCTTCGTCATGCTCCGGCGCGGTATCGCCGCGTCCTTTGAACCCTTGCGCGATCACATATAGCTCGGGCGACCCCTTGCGGCTTGCAGGCGGCTTCGCATGTTTCACGCTCGCGAAATTCTGCTTGAGCAGCATCAGCAATTCGCGGTCGGCGCCGCCGGCGAACACCTTGGCGACGAAAGCGCCGCCGGGCAGCAGCGTCTGGACCGCAAAATCGGCGGCCGTCTCGGCGAGAGCGATAGTACGCAGATGGTCGGTCTGCGGGTGGCCGACGGTGTTGGCTGCCATGTCGGAGATGACGAGGTCGGGTGCGCTGCCGAGCGCCTCGATCAGCGCGTCGGGGGCGGCGTCGTCCATGAAATCCATCTCGAGGATCGCGACGCCTTCGATCGGTTCGCAGGCGAGCAGGTCGATACCGGCAACGCGCGCGCGCGGGTTGGCCTTGCGCACCACCTGCGACCAGCCGCCGGGGGTGATGCCCAGATCGACGACCGCGCGCGCCTTCTTGAGGAAGCCGAATTTGTCGTCGAGCTCGATCAGCTTGTACGCGGCGCGCGAGCGATAGCCTTCGGCCTGCGCACGCCGGACATAGGGGTCGTTGAGCTGGCGCTGCAGCCAGCGCGTCGAGGATGCGGTGCGCCGACGCGCGGTCTTGACGCGCTCGTGCAGTCCGCCGCGCCCGCTGGCGCTTCCGCCTCCGCCCTTGCGCCCGCTCATTTGCGATACTCGCGCCGGGTGACCGGAATGTCGCGCCCCTGCATCGCCAGCGTGCGCAATATCCCTTCGCGGATGCCGCGATCGGCAACGCCGACGCGCAGCGCGGGCCACAGATCGATGATGCTTTCAAGGATCGCGCAGCCCGCGACGACGAGGTCGGCGCGTTCGCGGCCGATGCAGGCGATTTCGGCGCGGTCGTCGAGGCTCGCCTCGGCCAGCCGGCGGCTGATGTCGCGCATCGCGTCGGTGGGAACGACCAGCCCGTCGACCGCGCGCCGATCATATCGCGGCAGATCGAGGAAGACGCTCGCCAGGGTCGTTACCGTGCCGCTCGTGCCGAGCAGGCGCAGCGGCTGGCCTTCGTAGCACTTCACCCGTTCGGCGAAACCGGCGAAGGCCTCGCGCGTCACCGCGCGCATATGCGCATAGCTCGCCTGCCGGGCCGAGAGATTATCCTCGCTCGGCGGCGCATGTTCGGTCAGCGAGACGACGCCCCACGGCACGCTGATCCAGTCGCGGATCGCAACATCATGGTCGGATATATCGACGTGCATCAGCTCGGTCGAACCGCCGCCGATGTCGAAGATCAGCGCCGGACCGTCGCCGGGTTCCATCAGATTGTGGCAACCCAGCGCGGCGAGTCGCGCTTCCTCGGCGGCCGAGATGATGTCGAGCACGATACCGGTTTCGCGGCGCACCCGGTCGGCCAGCTCGACCCCGTTGGCGGCGCGGCGGCACGCCTCGGTCGCCACCGCGCGTGACAGGGTGACATGGCGGCGGCGCAGCTTGTCGGCACAGATGGCGAGCGCGGCGACGGTGCGGTCCATCGCGGCTTCGCTGATCCGGCCGGTGCTGTGCAGCCCTTCGCCGAGGCGCACGATGCGCGAAAAAGCGTCGATGACGACCAGTTCGCCTTCCTGCGGGCGCGCGATCAGCAAACGGCAATTATTGGTGCCAAGGTCGATGGCGGCATAGCTGCGCGGCCGTACGACCGGCACGGGCCGCGGGGGCGGTGCCGTCTTGTTTCGTCCCTTTGCCGCCTGTCCTGACCGCGGCGGTCGGCCCGATGGCGCTGCCATTTGCCGCATGATTTAAATGACCTGTCTCAACTCACCCACCCGCGATCAGCCGCGGGCGTGCACTTGAGACCGAACCTAGGCGCGCCCCGGCGCGATGGCAAGGTGCATGGCGCAGCAAAACCCCGCCCGGCGCGGGGCCGGACGGGGCAAGGGAGACTGTCTTTTGTTGGGGCTCGGGCCTGCCTTAGCGACGGCAGCCGTCATTGCCCTTGTCGATGGCGCGGCCGGCGATGGCGCCGACGGCGCCGCCGATGATCGTGCCGACGGTGCGGTCGCCGCGGCCGGCGATTTCATGGCCGGCGAGGCCGCCCGCGATCGCGCCGATGATGGTGCCGCCGGTGCCATTGTCGCACTGGCGATAATTGCGGCGGTCGTAGCGACGATCGTAGCGGCGGTCGGCCCGATAGTCGCGGCGGTCATAGCGGCGGTCGTAACGGTCGTGGCGACGGTCGTCGCGACCATAGCCGCTGTAATAGGTGCCATAGCTGCCGTCGTAATAGCCCTGCTGGGCGGCGGCCGGCGTCGCCACGCCCAGCGTCGCGGTCGACATCAGGGCGGCGAGGGAGAGCGTCATCATCTTTTTCATCGTCTTTCTCCTTCAATCTCTTGTGTCTGCCCGGTGCGGGCGGTGGGTCGATGAAGGGGTTTTGCCCGATTCGGCTTGAGGGAAGCCTGAACACCATTGTTGGCATTCGTTCAGCTTCGCGCGCCCGGACGCCGGGCTTGCCTGCGAGGAAGGTTCGGGCCTATCGCCGCGGCGATGCGCCGCCTTCTCTCCGCCGCCGCCATCTTCCTCTTGCTCGGCCCGCTGCCCGGAACCGAGCAGCGGTTGCGTGTCATGGACCGCACCTCTCAGCGGATCGAGGCGCGGCCCCTGGTCTATCCGGCGGGGCAGACCGGGATGCTGCGCTTCGTGCGCGGCTGGCGACTGGTTAGCCCCAATGCCATGTTCGGCGGCTTTTCGGCGCTGGCGCTGACCGGCCCCGACCGGTTTCAGATTGCCGGCGATAACGGCGTCCTGGTCCGCATGACCCTGACCGACGAGGGGCATCCGCGCGCGGCGCATATCGGCACGATAGCGTCACCGATCGGTGGTGGGCGCTACAAATCGCAGAGCGATGTCGAATCGATGCTGGTCGACCGGCAAAGCGGACGAACCTGGCTGGCGCTCGAAGGGCTCAACCAGGTCTGGCGGCTCGACCCGACGCTGACGCATATCGAATCGCGCCGCGCCTTGCCCGAACCGGCCTGGCCGTCGAACAGCGGGCCGGAGGCGATGGCCCGGCTGGCCGACGGCCGGACCCTGATCTTTTCCGAAGACGCGCATAGCGATCCGCGGGGACGAGAGGCGCTGCTCTACACGGGCGACCCGGCCGCACCGGGGCCGGCGCCGCTGCGCTTCTTCTATGATGCTGAAGGAAAGGGGCTGGTCAGCGACGCCGCGCCGCTACCCGACGGCCGCGTTCTGCTGGTTCACCGGCGGCTGGGTCTTTCCCCGATCTTCACGACGACCCTCGCGATCGTCGACCCCGCCGATATCGCGAAGGACGCTGTCGTCCGGTCGGTGGCGATCGGTCAGGTTCCGGCGCCGCTCGCCGACAATTATGAAGGGGCGGCCGTTATGCGGCGGGATGGCCGCACGTTCGTGTGGCTCGTCGCGGACAATAATTTCAACGCCTGGCAGCGCAGCCTGCTCGTCGAATTCGAACTCGTCGACCTGCCGGGCAGCAAAAAGGCCGCGCGGTAAAACCGGCGGCCTTTTTGTCGCAGCACGTCGAAGGACGAATCAGGCGGCCTTTTCGGCCAGCTTCTTCGCGACTTCCTTCTTGATCTTGCGGGCGTTGTCCGAAAGCAGATTGTCGCCGGTCTTCATCAGCCAGTTGTCGAGGCCGCCATTATGTTCGACCGAACGCAGGCCGTGGGTCGACACGCGCAGCTTCACGCCCTTGCCGAGCGCGTCCGACAGCAGCGTCACATTCTGCAGGTTGGGCAGGAAGGTACGCTTGGTCTTGTTGTTGGCGTGGCTGACATTGTGGCCAACCTGGCGGCCCTTGCCGGTCAGTTCGCAAATGCGCGACATCGTCTTCTTCCTCACAAAATCTGGGCGGCGTGCCGGTTGGCGCGAAAGGCGCCGAAGGGACCGGGTGGGCCGGGAAAGGCGCGCGCTTATCGGCTTGCCGGAGATTCGTCAAGTCATTAGGGCAGATTCCACTGACGTGGAAGGCGGCACCGGCGCGCTCCTCCACCCGGCCTCCCCGACGATAGCAAGCTGGGGGAGGCCGGGTGGAGGAGCGGGCCGGTGCCGGGCTTTCCTGCGCAGCAGGAAAAGATGATGCCAACCCGTTTCCCGCTTCCCGAACCCATGCGCCGCGCGCTCGACCTTGCCCGGATCGCCGCCGATTGGGGCGAAGTGCCGGTCGGTGCGGTCGTCGTCAAGGACGGGGCGATCGTGGCCGAAGGCCATAACCGCCCGCGCGAATCGCACGATCCCACCGCGCATGCGGAGATTGTAGCGATTCGGGCGGCCGCGGCGAAGCTCGGCAACGAGCGGCTCGACGGCTGTGACCTCTATGTCACGCTGGAACCCTGCGCGATGTGCGCGGGCGCCATCGCCCATGCCCGAATCGCGCGCCTCTATTATGGCGCCGACGATCCGAAGGGCGGGGCGGTCGCGCATGGTCCGCGCGTCTTCGCGCAGCCGACGATCCATCATCGCCCCGAAATCTACGACGGGATCGGTGCCGGCGAAGCAGCGACGCTGCTCCGCGATTTCTTCGCGGCGCGGCGCTGACGGTCAAAATCCCAGCAATTGATCGACCCATTGCGGCACCAGCTGTGTCGCCGGTCCCTGCCGCGCCTCGTCGAACCAGTAGCTGCCCTGGCTCGGCTCCATGTTGAGCTCGAGCGTGCGTGCGCCCGCCTGCCGCGCTTCGCGCACGAAACCCGCGGC
Organism: Sphingopyxis sp. SCN 67-31; assembly: GCF_001725095.1. Lineage (NCBI taxonomy): Bacteria > Pseudomonadati > Pseudomonadota > Alphaproteobacteria > Sphingomonadales > Sphingopyxidaceae > Sphingopyxis > Sphingopyxis sp. SCN 67-31. Next base: position 5,313 of record NZ_MEFH01000156.1, read on the forward strand.
GGGATAGACCGCGCCGGAGGTGCCGATGGAAACGAACAGGTCGGCGCGGTTGATGGCGCGATATATGTCGTCCATCCGATAGGGCATCTCGCCGAACCACACGACGTCGGGGCGCAGATAGCCGACCATGCCGCACGCCGGGCAGGCGGGGCGGTCGATCAGCGTGCCGGTCCACGGGCTGCGCCGGTCGCACGCGGTGCACCACGCGTTCAGATGTTCGCCGTGCATGTGGATCAACCGCTTCGCGCCCGCGCGCTCGTGCAGATCATCGACATTTTGCGTGACGATCAGCAACTCGCCGGGCCAATGCGCGTCGAGCCGTGCCAGCGCAGCATGGGCGGCGTTGGGCTGTTTGGTCTGGATCGCGGCGCGGCGCGCATCGTAAAAGCGGTGGACCAGATCGGGATCGCGGACGAAGGCTTCGGGCGTCGCCACATCCTCGACCCGGTGCTGTTCCCAAAGCCCGCCGCTGTCGCGGAAGGTGTCGATACCGCTTTCGGCCGACACGCCCGCGCCGGTCAGGATCACGATGTTATGGACGCCGCTCATGCGGCCTCTCTATCGGGACGCACCGGCGGCTTCATCCTTTTTCGTCAATCCGGCCCGCACGGGGCGAACGGTGCCTCGACTTCGCGCGATCCGAAGCGCTAAGGGGGATGGGGTAAGGGGACGCGTCATGACGAGCATCGGCATCATCGGCAGTCAGGGACGGATGGGCGTCGCGCTCGCCGCCGCGATTTCGGAGGCGGGGCAGCGCAGCTGCGGCGTCGACAAGGGCGGTGATGTCGCGCGGCTCGTTGCTGCCGCCGATGTGCTCGTCGATTTCTCGTCGCCCGGGGCGCTGGAGGCGACGCTCGATGCCTGCATCACCGCAAGGAAGCCCATCGTCATCGGCACGACGGGGCTTGAGGAGCGTCACCATTATCTGATCGACGATGCCGCAAAGGACATCGCGGTGCTCCAGACGGGCAATACTTCGCTTGGCGTCACGCTGCTTGCGCATCTGGTGCGCGAGGCGGCGGCGCGGCTCGACGCCGATTGGGATATCGAGGTGCTGGAAATGCATCACCGGATGAAGGTCGATTCGCCGAGCGGCACCGCCCTGCTGCTTGGTCAGGCAGCCGCCGAGGGGCGCGGCATCAGCCTCGACCGCTGCTCCGAACGTGGCCGCGATGGCGTCACCGGGGCGCGTGGCCATGGCAAGATCGGCTTCGCATCGCTGCGCGGCGGGACCATCGCGGGCGACCATGATGTCATCTTCGCCGGGCCGGAGGAAATGATCACCCTGTCGCATCGCGCCGAAAACCGCATGATCTTCGCGCGCGGCGCGGTGCGGGCGGCGCTGTGGCTGATCCACCAGCCGCCGGGTCGCTACACGATGCCGCAGGTGCTCGGCCTCTGAACGGGCTTGCGGCGC
>NZ_MEFH01000157.1:0-6702 GCF_001725095.1 Sphingopyxis sp. SCN 67-31
CTGTCGGCGCGCCAGTGCATGCTGACCTTGTCGTCCCAGGTGAAATCCTCCTGGTCGTGGCGCGACAGATTGGGGCGCGACACGCGTAGCCGCGCGCCCGATTCGAGTTCGATGTCGTAAAGGGTGATATCGCCGAGATAGCTCATGCCCTTGATCGTGCCGCGCGCAAAATTATGCCCCTCGGGGGCGTCCTGCGCCGCGGCGCGCACCGCTTTGCCTTCGCCCGGAACGTGCAGATAGATTTTCTCGGGCCGCAGCGCGACCCAGACGTCGGCGCCATGCGGGCCGGTCACGCCATGGTTCAGATAGACGCGCCCCAATCCGGGGCAATCGACCGCGGCGCGATCGGGTTCGTCGAGCGTCAGCTTGCCTTCGAAGATGTTCACCGAACCGACGAAATCGGCAACGAAGCGATTGGCGGGATATTCGTACAGGTCCGAAGGCCCGGCGAGCTGCGCCACGTCGCCCTTGTTGATCACCGCAATGCGGCTCGCCATCGACAGCGCTTCGTCCTGGTCGTGCGTCACGGTGACGAAGGTGATGCCGACCTGGTCCTGCAGGTCGGCGAGCTCGAACTGCATCTGCGCGCGCAATTTGGCGTCGAGCGCCGACAGCGGTTCGTCGAGGAGCAGCACCTTCGGCCGCATGATGAGGCTGCGCGCCAGCGCGACGCGCTGCCGCTGGCCGCCCGACATCTGGTCGGGCATGCGGTCTTCGAAGCCGCCGAGCTTTACCAGCTCGAGCGCTTCGGCAACGCGGTCCTTGACTTCGCCGCCGCGCACGCCCGCGATCTTGAGGCCGTAGGCGACATTGTCGGCGACGCTCATGTGCGGAAAGACGGCATAGCTCTGGAACACCATGTTCACCGGCCGCTTGTTCGGCGGGATACCGGCCATGTCCTGCCCGTCGATCAGGATATGGCCTTCGGTCGGCAATTCGAAGCCGGCGATCATGCGCAGCAGCGTCGTCTTGCCGCAGCCCGACGGGCCGAGCAGCACGAAGAACTCGCCCGCCATGATGTCGAGGCTGACGTTATCGACCGCGGTCACCTTGCCGAAGCGTTTGGAGACATTCTGGATCTGGATGATCGGCTTGGGCGCGTCGGTCATGGTCAGTGGGTTTCCGCAATGGCTTTGACGCCCTGAAGTTTCAGCGCGACGGCGGTGAGCAGGATGGTGAGGAGGATGAGCAGCGTCGATGCCGCGTTGACTTCGGGCGTCACCGAGAAGCGGACCATCGAATAGACCTTCACCGGGAAGGTGATCGTGTCGGGGCCGCTGGTGAAATAGGTGATGACGAAATCGTCGAGGCTGAGCGTGAAGGACAGCAGCGCGCCCGCGATCAGCGCCGGGCGCATGTGCGGGATCAGCACATCGCGGAACACCGCCCATTCGCCGGCGCCGAGATCCTTTGCCGCTTCCTCCTGCTCGCGGTTGAAGGTGGCGAGGCGCGATCGCACCACCATCGTCACGAACGGAAAGCAGAAGGTGATGTGGGCAATGATGATCGCGCCGAGATTGAAGGGCCAGATCAGGTCGGTCGGCCATTCGAGCCATTTGGCGAAAAAGATCAGGAAGGCGACGCCCATGCAGATTTCGGGAACGATGATCGGCAGCGAAATCGTTCCGTCGACCGCGCCCTTCAACGGGAAGCGGAAGCGCCAGAGCATCACCGCCGCGACCGCGCCGAGGATCAGGCTGATAAGCGTCGCGAGCGCCGCGATGGTGAGCGAGTTGACGAGCGCTTCGACCAGCACGTCGTTGCCCAGCGCCTTGTCATAATATTTGAAGGTGAAGCCGCGCCAGACGACGTTGCGCTTGCTGTCGTTGAAGCTGAAGATCATCAGCACGACCAGCGGAGCGTAGAGAAAGACCATGACCGCGCCGACCCACAGCCGCATCCACAGGGTGCGGCTATATTCCAGCGGCGCGCGCGGGGTGCGGGAAAAGATCGCCATCAGCGCGCCTCCGGCACCTTGCGCCGCATCGATTGCAACGCGATCAGGATGAACATCGCATAGATGAGGATGAAGGAGAGCGCGGCGCCGAACGGCCAGTCGTTCGCCTTCTTGAACTGCCGTTCGATCACGTTTGCGATCATCTGGCTGTCGGTCCCGCCCATCAGGTCCGGCGTGAGGTAGGCGCCGAGTGCTGGGATCAGCGTGATCATCACCCCGGCGACGATACCCGGCGCGGCGAGCGGCACGACGATGCGCATGATCGTGCGGAAATGCCCGGCGCCAAGGTCGAGGCTCGCCTCGATCAGGCTGCGGTCGAGCCGGTCAAGCGCGGCGTAGAGCGGCAGCACCATGAAGGGCAGATGGACATAGACCAGCCCGAAGACGACCGCGAAATTGTTGAAGAGCAGTTGCACCGGCTCCCATGTCGGAAGCGGCTGCATCCCGACAAGCGTCTTGAGCCAGCTCGCGCCGTCCCACAGCGCGCCGAGCCCCTTGTTGGCAAAGCCCTGGGTGCCGAGCAGCATCATCAGCGCATAGGTGCGGATCAGCAAATTGGTCCAGAAGGGCAGCATGATGCCGAGCAGCAGCCACGGCCGCCATTTCTCGCTCGCGAAGGTGATCGCCATCGCCACGGGAAAGCCCACGATCAGGCAGATCAGCGTAACGAGCGCTGCGACCGCGAAGCTTTTGCCGAAGATCGACAGATAGAGAAACTCGGTCGCGCGCTTGTAATTTTCGAGCGTTCCCGAAAATTCGATCTCGGTCAGGCCGCGGTTCTCGCCGAAGCTGTAGAACCAGACGATCGCCATCGGGATGACGAAGAACAGGAGGGTCCATAGCAGGGTCGGAACCGACACCGCCGCGAAGACCCGCTTGTTCGCTTTCCAGTCCTGCTCGGCCATCCCCCCGATGCCCCTTTCAGACCGTTACGACGCCCGCACCTTCGTAAAGGCTTCCTCGTAGAGCGGCTGAAGCTTTTCGTTGAACTTCGCATATTCGCACTTGGCGAGCACGTCCGCGGGCGGGAAGATGACCGGATTGTTCTTGTAGCTGTCGGGCATCAGCGCCTTGGCGGCGGCATTGGGGGTCGGGTAGAGGATCGTTTCGGTGATCTTCTTGTCGACCTCGGCATCGAGCATATAGTTGATGAAGGCGTGGGCGTTCTTCGGGTGCGGCGCGCCCTTCGGAATGCACAGCGTATCCGAATTGAGCTGGCTGCCTTCTTTCGGCACGACGAAATCGAGATCGGGATCCTCGGTCATCGCCTGTGCGATGTCGCCATTATATTCGAGCACGACATCGACGTCGCCCTTGAGCAGCAGATCCTGCCCGTCATCCTCGTGGAATTTCTTCACATAGGGCTTTTGCTTGATCATCATCGCCGAGATGGTCTGAATATCCTCCGGCGTCAGCGAATTGACCGATTTGCCGAGATATTTGCCATAGAGGCGGAACATGTCGCCGGCCTCCGACAGCCAGGCCATGCGGCCCTTATATTCGTCGCTGTCGAACAGGACCTTCCAGCTGTCGGGCGCGGTCTTCACCTTCGACTTGCGATAGCCGATACCCAGAACCAGCCAGGTGTAAGGCATCGAGAATTTGCGGCCCGGATCATAATCGACGTTCAGGAAGCTGGGGTCGATATTCTTCATGTTCGGGATCTGCGCATGATCGAGCGGCATCAGCATGTCGGCGCGCGCCATGCGTTCGACAAAGTCGTTCGACGGCACGATGACGTCATAGCCGGGATTGCCCGCCTTGAACTTCGCGAACAGCGTGTCGTTGCTGTCGAACAGGTCCATCGTGACATCGACGCCGGTCGACGCCTTGAAATCGTCGAGCGTCGTTTCGCCGATATAGGTGTCCCAGTTGTAGAAGTTGAGCTTGGCCTCTTCGCCGTTGGCAAGCTTCTTGTCGCTGCCCTTGCTGCACGCGGCGAGGCCGCCGAAGCTGATCCCGATTGCGGCGACGCCCATCGCCTGAAGCAGCGAGCGGCGATTGCGGCCCTGCGCGAGCAGTTCGTTCAAATCCATGGCTGGCCTCCCTGATTGTGACCGCAAGCTGACTCATTAATGTCGGCTTGAAAAGAGGCTTTTTTGCACCGCAACACGAATTCCTGATATTTTCGTGCGTCGTGACCCAGGCTGGTCGCTATGCGTTGCGCAGATACCAGTCGTAGTCGATCGTCGGCACCGTCCCGAAATAGCGATCCTGTTCGACCCGCTTCACGATGCTGAACATGTCGACGAAGCGGTCGCCGAGATAATCGCGCATCAGCGCCGAGGCGTGGAAGCGGTCGACCGCCGCGAACCAGTTCGACGGCGGCTTGTCGTCGCCCGAGGCGTCGCGATCATAGCCGTTGCCGACGACCGCCGGACCCGGGTCGGTCCGGCTTGTCATTCCGTGATGCATGCCGGCGAGCACGGCGGCTACCGCGAGATAGGGATTGGCATCGGCGCCGCAGGCGCGATGCTCGACATGCCGGCTTGGCGGCGGCCCGGCCGGGATGCGGAAGGACACGGTGCGATTGTTGACCCCCCACGTCGGCGCTACGGGGGCGTAGCTGTTCGCCTTGAACCGGCGATAGCTGTTGGCGTGCGGGGCAAAGAGCGCAAAGCCGTCGCCGACGCTGCCGATCATGCCGCCGATCGCGTGGCGCAGCGCATCGGTGCCCTCGGGATCGTCGCTCGCAAAGATATTGCCGCCCGCGCCATCGTTGACCGAGACGTGGATGTGCATCCCGCTGCCCGCCTGTTCGGCGAAAGGCTTGGCCATGAAGGTCGCCTCGAGCCCATGTTGCTGGGCGATCGCCTTGACCAGCCTTTTGTACATGATCGCGTCGTCGCAGGCGCGCAGCGCGTCCGGCTTGTGGCGCAGCGTCAGCTCGAACTGGCCCGGCGCAAATTCGCTGATCGCGCTTTCGAGCGGCAGGCCCTGCACGTCGGTCGCCGCATAGAGGGCGTCGAAGAAGGGACGAAAGTCGTCGAGTTCACGCAGGCCATAGACTTCGACATTGCGCGGCGTGTCGCGGCTGTAGCCGGGGCGGGCGGGGCGCACCGACCCGTCGCGCGCACGGCGCGGGTCGAGCAGGTAGAATTCCAGCTCGACTGCAAGCACCGGGGTCAGGCCGTCGGCGGTGTAGCGGTCGATCACGCGGCCGAGCACATGGCGGGGATCGAGGTCGTGCGGCGTGCCGTCGAGTTCATAGAAATCGACGAGGAACTGCGCGGCCTGATCGCCGCCCCACGGCGTGCGGACGAGGGTGCCGGGGATCGGCTTCATCGATCGGTCAGCGTCGCCATCTTCCCAGACCAAGCCTGTTTCGACGGTGTCCTGCCCAGTGATGTCGACGACGGTGATCGAGCCGGGGAACATGCGTCCGCTTTCATAGACAGCGAGCACTTCATGTTGGCGCAGCCGCTTGCCGCGCGGGACGCCGCCCATGTCGGTATAGATCATCTCGATCGAATCGATGTCGGGATTGGCCCGGAAGAATTCCTCGGCCTCCGACCGCGGCGCGATCACGCCCGACGACTTCGCCATTGCCCCACTACTCCTTCAGCGCCTTGATGCAGTCGGCGAAGCCGCCGACCAGCCGGTCGATCTGGTCGTCGCCGGTCACCGGGCTCACCAACATCATATTGTGAAATGGCGCCAGCAAAATTCCCCGGTTGGCGAGGAAAATGTGGATCGCGGCCTCCAGCGCGGGGTGCATCGCCGCCTTCGCCTCGCCGCCGCTGCGGGGCGGGACGGGACAGGTCAGAAACTCGACGCGGGCGCCGACCTGCGTGACGTGCCAGTCGAGCGACGCAGCGGCGATTTCGCGCTCCAGCCCCGTGACGAGCCGCGCGGCGCCGCGCAGCATGGCGTCATAGGCGGTGGGGGTGATGACCTCGCCGAGCATGACGTCCATCGCGGTGATCGCAAGCGCGTTGGCGGAGAGCGTCGTGCCGATGCCGCTATGCCCTGGCGGGCGCGCCCGGTTGAGCGCCGCCAAGCGATCCGAGACCGCGGCGCTGAAACCATAGACGGCGCAGGGCACGCCGCCGCCGATCGACTTTCCGACGACCATCAGATCGGCCATCGGGCCGTGGGTGCGGGCATGGCCGCCATAGCCCGACGAGATGCTGTGCGTTTCGTCGAAAACCAGCAGCGTGCCCGTCTCGTCGCACAGGCTGCGCAGCGTTTCGAGGAAGCCCGGCGCGTCCTGCACCATGCCGACATTGGTCATGACGGGTTCGGCGAGGACGCAGGCGATATCGCCGCCGCGCAGCGCGGCGGCAAGCGCGCGCGCGTCGTTGAATTCGATCACCGTTGTCGTGCCGCGAAGATCGTGGACCTGGCCGATCAGGCTGGCGCGCATCACCGGCGCGCCGTCTTTCAGATCGACGAACGCATCGTCGACCGCGCCATGATAAGCGCCGTTGAAGGTGAGGATTTTCGGCCGCCCGCTGATCCCGCGGCACCAGCGGATGACGGCGCGATTGGCTTCGCTTGCCGTCGTCGTCACCTGCCATTGCGGAAAGCCGAACATGGCCGAAAGCTTCGCCGACAGCGCGGCGCCGCGGTCGGTGGGCAGCATATAGCTCAGCCCCTCGAACGCCTGCTTCGCGAGCGCGGCGGCGAGCGCGGGCGGCGAATGTCCGAACAGGCTGGCCGTGTCGCCAAGGCAGAAATCGTCATAGGTCCGGCCATCGATGCTGGTCAGCGTCGCGTCCTTGGCCGAGGCGGCGACGATCGGG